>PMWR01000170.1 GCA_003166055.1 Acidobacteriaceae bacterium | reverse complement strand
AGCAATAGGAGAAATGCTTTAATAGCCATTCAAAGCGGAATACGGCCGGCGTGATCGTTATGGCCCTAATGGTGATGGTTGGCACCTGTGGCTTTCTGGCCTGGAATGCCTATAGGCATAGGGCTATCGCCTCTCGAATTTCCGATTCTAAACAGCAGGTTCAACAGGCGGTGTCCCTCTGGGCAGATGCTTTCCGTTCCAAGAACTCAACCGCTTTGACCGCCTCATATGCCCCCACAGTGGAAAAGTATTTTCGTAGAGACAATGTGAGCCGCGATCAGATTCATGGATACTTCCATTCGGCTTTTGCGCGCATCAAGTATATCCAAACCTACCAAATCGATGACATCAAAGTTGAGATGTTACCAGCCTTGAACGATCCTGATGACAGGATTATTCCCAGCAGGGCTGCGGCTACGTTTCATAAGACTTGGGACACTAAGCAAATCGATGGGAAGACCTCTTCAGGGGAGGAAATTGAAAGGCTGACCTTCGCGAATTCCCCTGAGGGTTGGAAGATCGTCCGAGAAGAGGAGCTTAATGTGATCAAGACTTCCAGGCATTGATCACTTTGGCTCCCTCGGTGTGTCTGGTGGATGCTCTCTAACTGGCTATTAGCGGAGTCATTCGCCATATTGCAGCTCATCATCGAGGTGCTCCACGTAGGAGGTCACTCACTCAACTGTCTCCCAACCCAGATCGCAACTCGTCTGGTCGCCCGACTTTTGCGAAGTAAGGGTAACCTTTTTCGTGCCATCCGGGTTGGGCTTGATGGTGAGAAGCCACGCCTGGCGGTCAAAGTTGAACTTGAGCCGAGCCTGGGGCAAATTGTCAAAGACAACCACCCCGTTATATGGCACCGGTGGTCCCTGATAGTGCAGGACACCTGAATGCACCGCTGCGGTCACGGGGGGCTGCGGAAGTGGGAGTGCAAGCGACTTGGGTTCTGCTTGTTGGGTTTCCTTTGCTGTGTGCTGCCCCATGTCCTGCGGTATTTTCGTAGGCAAAGTTGCCGATGCCGTCGATGTTCCTGACCTGGGTTGCGACTGCGGCATACTGGGAGCGGAAGTGGCGGGAATGCTCGCGGAAGGCTTGGCAGATTGCTCCGGCAGCGGCGCCATGGCACGTTGCGATTCGGAAGCTGTCTTGGCTTCGGAGGAAACGCTTCGATGGGCATAGGCGTAAAATGCCCAGACTCCTGCCACCACTAGCACAGACGCGGCAATGCCGATAGCGATTCCGATCTTCTGCATTGACCCGCCACGCGGCGCAGGAGGCAAAGCGCTGAAACCGGATGCGAGGGTGGCTAGGGGAGAATCCGGCGATTTTCGCTCGACAGCTTCCCAATGGGAAGTCCAAGCGGTTGCTGATCCATTCGGTGCATGGAGCGAAACATCCGGTTCCCCAGCTATTTCGGAACTTGCCGGAACAGGCGATAGCTCATCCCCCGCAGGTATCTGCATCCCCTCCGGAGCGGCAACTGCCACTGCGGGCGAGAAATCCACGGCCTTGGTTTCTTGTATTGGAGTTCCGCTCTTCCCGGCGGGAGCGGCTTCGACTGCCGCAGCCAGCGCCGGTGCATCGATTGCGTGGCCGCACTGCCTACAGAACCGTTTGCCTGGGGCAAGGACCGTTCCGCACATTACGCAGGATAGGGCCGCAGACTTGGGCATTACCGCCGCCTCGGGCTGCGCAGGGGCGGCCACCATGGGCATGGCTTGACCACACCCTCCGCAGAAGCGTTTGCCCTCAGCCACTTCTCTCCCACACTTTGTGCAATGTCTGTTTGTCATGTCAACTCAAGGGAGTTACACACTCATCGCGGCTAGCTGATCGTTTGACGCCGGTCGTCACTCCACCATGGCAGGTGACCGGCAGGGTTTTGTTGATGTGGATCGTCTTCTTGATTCCTTTGTTCACCAAAGAGGGCCGGTGGCAAAGAAAGTTACCCCGTGCCGGTTTTCTGACCGCATGCAACAAGTGGCCAGACCGGCACGGGGCAGTGTTTACCGGTTAGTGTTCGGTTGCGTTGCCTCGGCGGTCACTTCCTTCTCAGCCTGGTCGGCCTGTTGGGCCTGCTGCTGAATCTCAGCGGCCGCATTAGGATCGGGCGGAGGCGCAATCGAGGCATACAGTGCAGGTGCTGGCGGGGCTTGGGCTGAAGACGGCATAGCCGGCAACCCACCCTTGCCTTGCTTGGCTTGCAATTCCTGTAGCCCCTGGTCGATGGTCTCCCGCATGTGGTTCTGCATCTCCTGCAAATCTTCAAACGCGACGGAAACCACGGCTTGTTTCTGGCACTCCTGGCCGCCCTTGCTGGAGAGTACGACCAAATCTACGGCCTTTGCGTCGGTAGGCGGCGCCTTCTGTAGCGCTAGCACATCGCCATCGCTCAGCGTACACTCCGTCTGCGAGGCATCCACGACATCCAACGCGGCACCGACCACAAATACATGCTGCTTGCCCTTGGTCGCATCGCTCAGAGTTCGATCGATGCCGCTAGAACCTGGGTCCACTTCGATCTGGTGCGCATTGAGCGCCGCCTCCTGGTTCTCCAGCGCCAACTGATTCCTGATTTCGTCGGCGATCTGCTGCTTCACCTCAGGCGTAAGCTCTGGTGGCCCAGCGGCCGCGGGAGCAGCGCCGTCAACCTCGCCGGCTTCCTGGTGCGCTGCATAGCTCGCCTGTAAATCCGACGAGATCATGTAGTCGGTCAGCCAATACGAGGCCGAGGGGTACGACGAATAAGGCGAGAAGTAGTAGCCGTAATACCCATACCAGGGACTGCCCCCAAATCCCCACCCGAAGGCGATGGGCGAAGCCCATGGGTTGTACGCCCAACCGTAAAAGCCCGCCCCATAATACATGCTTGGGGCGTAGACGTTAAGATAGCCCCCGCGGTAGGCATAGCCGTAGTAGAGGTGGTTGTAGGCGCGGCCGTGATAGAAATAGTTGCGCTGGGCAAACTCGTGGCTGCGGAAGGTATACGGATGTTGCACATATCCCGGCCGGCCCTTTTGAAACACGGTCCGGCTGTGGTCGGCGCGTTCGACCGAAACCCTTTGGCCTCCGTTCAAACCGTGATGGACATCCATGCCCCTTTTGGCGTCATGCACGTCGCTCGCCTTGCCGTCGGAACGCAGTCTGATCGCGCTGCCGCTTTGGCTAGTCATTTCCTTGGTGTTTCTGGGAGCATAAGCCGAAGAAGTTCTGATCGCAGTGTGGGGGGTGCTGCCTGTTAGGCCGGTGGCAGGGCGGTTCACAGAAGGGCTGGTAGTGGCTGGACGGTTCACCGAGGGGCTGCTGGTGCTCGGCCGCGGCACAGCCCCGCCGCCCGAATTGCCCGCCGGCCTTGCGGCAGGCGGCGGTGCCGGCCTGGGAGCGGGTGCAGCCGCTGTAGCCGGCTTGGCTGGCGGAGGGGCTTTCTTGTTGTCGGCGCCTGCCAGGGTACCAACACACAGGACCCCGGCAACAATCAGTGCTACTGAACCATTCCTCATGGTTCTACGAATAACTGGCATGGTCATTGGATACCCTTTCCTCTCTCGATCTTTGAGTGTTGCTCCCCATTTCGGGTTTGCTGACGCCTATTCAATGCTGCTGACTTTTCCATTGGTGAAGGTGACCTTCATCTTCATGTCCGTGTAGTAGTAGACCGTCTTCGCACCAACCACGGTCTTCTTCTGAGGCTCCCCAAAAGCTGTAGTTACTTGAGTCCTGGTCTGGCCCTGGGCGATGGTTACCGCAGGGACAGGTGGAGGGGGTGGCGGTGCTACGTCGTCGTATTGCCGCTGCGGCGGCGGCGGTGTCGGTGGAGGCGGAGGTGGAGGTGGTGGCGCTGCCGCTTCTTGTGGGGCCTGATCCACCGTCAGGACCTCGGAGATCAATTGCAGAGCCGCATCGATGGGCGGCACCTGCTTTTTGTTGGGATAGAGAATCTTCAGGTCCGCATGATAGCGGACACCGTTGTCGTTGGGATCTGAGTAGAGTTTGAAGAGAACCCCGTCCTTCTGAGCAGTAGCCGCCAGAACCCAGAATTTTTGACCGGACCCAAATGTTTGCCCCGGAATGTCGGCAGGCACGCTCCCGCCAGCCGGGTCCAGTCCCGCCGCCACTCCTTGCAGCGCAGCGACTCCGAGCGAACCCCAAAATCTCTTCCCTCCTCCTCCCCCGATCTTTCCATCCTTGTACGTGCTCGACTCCGCCAGGGGTGAAGCCAGGGCAGACATTTTCAGCCCGTCCTTATGCAGTACAACCACATCGCCGGCGGTAACTATCTCCGTAAGATTCTTTGTCGTGGTCGTAAGTTTGAATTGCGAGTTGAGCCTTCCCTGAAGCGCCGCCACCGGGTCGCCCGATTGCGCTGCCAGCGTAAGACTGAGGATCGGTGTGATTGCGACCAATCCTAACGCCCGATACCACCGTACCTGATCCATATGCCTTTCCCCTTTCATCAGTTGTGGAGGACGCTTATAAAACGATAGAAACATGCCCCGCATTTCGGCCCCTGAGCCCTCCATCCCAAATGTGCTGACGCCTATTCAATGCTGCTCACTTTTCCGTTCGTAAAGGTGACCTTCATCTTCATGTCCGTGTAAAAGAAGATCTCCTTTGCTCCTGCCGTTGCCTTCCGCTGTGGCTCCCCGAAAGCGGCGGTAACTTGAGCCTTCGTCTGCCCCATCGAGATGGTTGGCGCTGGGGCGGGCGGAGAAGGAGGGGGCGCTAGATCCTCATATTGGCGTTGCGCGGAAACTGGCAAAACTGCCGTAGCTTCAGCCGTTGAAGGCGCTGGGGTACCCCCTTCTCGAATCCATACCTGCCCATTGTCTGCGACAAACCTGTCTCCTTGAATCTTGAAACTGAAGCGGTATCCACTGTTGGTGCAGTTTATGGTCAACGTATCTCCGTTCACGTAGTAATGGCCATTGCTCGGTTTGCCGCCCGGAAGGAACATGACGCATGAAGTATCAGAACCAAAAATGACTTGTGCGCTCCCATTCTCCAGGTCGTACTTCCCAGAAACCGCAGCTTGTTGGCCACTCTGATCTTGCGCGGGTGATTGCCCAGCATCGGCCTGGGCCGGTGTCGGCGTCCCCCGCCAGATCCAAGCTAGGCCTCCGTCGCGGTAAAGATTGTCCCCACGAATAGTTAATGGATATAAACTACCCGTGGAATCGATAAGCGTTAACGTATCGCCATTCACAGTGAACCGACCGGGAGATACCCTACCATTCGCGCTCCGAATAGTAAGTGATCCATCGGGATTGAGCTGGAGTTGCGCCTTTGTCGTACTGACGTATACCCCAGAGAAGTTGGGCTGTTGGGCTTGGAGCGTCCCACCAAAAAACAGACCGCCGATCAATGCGACTAATAACCACGTCCTATTCATACCGAGAAACTCCTTTCCACTCTTCTCATTTGTGCCATGAGTTCAGCTAGCCGGGCACCGTCATACGAAACCATCTGATTCGAAGAAACTCCTAGGCAATCGTTAGAAAAATGCGCCAACTGTCACCTCTTGGCGCTCCGCCCAAACGCACTGGCGCCTATTCAATGCTGCTCACTTTTCCGTTAGTAAAAGTGACCTTCATCTTCAGGTCCGTGTAGAAGTAGATTTCCTTTGGTCCTGCCGCCGCCTTCCGCTGTGGTTCCCCGAACGCGGCTGTCACTTGAGTTTTCGTCTGCCCCATCGAGATGGTTGGTGCTGGGGCGGGCGGAGGCGGCGGTGGCGCAACGTCCTCATATTGGCGCTGCGCGGGAGCGGGCGGGGCTACGACTTCCGATTCGGGTGCAGGCGCTGGCGGGACCCCTTGCCTAACAAGCTCTGCGGCTGGATCTATTATCCCGTTCATGTACAGCTTGTCCCCTTGTATTTTGAAGTTCGTGAGAGGAATGTTAGTACTAAATACTTTCATCGCAACTCTAATCCAATCTCCATCGACGATGAATTGGCCTGGAACTTGCGTACCATTAGGATTGCTAATGGTACAGGAGCCATCAGGTTGAAAAAAGAATCGCTGGCCTGATGTTTTAGTGAGATACTCCCCAGCGAACGCGGCATATGGTCCAACTGGGGCAGCCTGCTCTCCCTGACCCTGAACCGGTGCGAGTGCTGGGGAAGATTCAACTTGTTTCTCCCATAGCGTCCCCAGAGGATCGCGAATCGTGTTGCCAGTGATTTGAGTTTCTTTTAAATGGCGATTAATTCGAGGTCCTGTCACGCTGAGGGTGTCACCCTCGATCTTGTAGGTTCCCCCGTAGAGTTTTCCGCCCAGA
This sequence comes from Acidobacteriaceae bacterium, assembly GCA_003166055.1. Next base: position 2,427 of record PMWR01000170.1, on the reverse strand, counting down.
AAGAGGTCGAACACTCCGTCAGGGCCGAGCGTCATGAAGTCGCTGGTCTTGTCTTGCCTAATGTACTTTCCTTGAAAAGAAGATGATTGCCCAGCATCGGCCTGGGCCTGGGCCTGGATCGGTTGCGTGATGCTGCAAAACACAACTGCCGCCAAAGAAAAGATCAAAGTTCGCATTACAACTTGCATGATCCTCCCCTCTTTCTCTACTGGATTTCGCTAACCCCTATTCAATGCTGCTCACTTTTCCGTTGATGAAGGTAACCTTCATCTTCAGGTCCGTGTAGAAGTAGATTTCCTTTGGTCCTGCCGCCGCCTTCCTCTGTGGCTCCCCGAAAGCTGCGGTTACTTGAGCCTTCGTCTGCCCCATCGAGATGGTTGGCGCTGGGGCCGGAGGAGAGGGTGGGGGCGCAAGGTCCTCATATTGGTGCTGCGTGGGGGCTGGTAGTGCAGACGCCTGCGCTGGTTGATTTAGCACTGGAGTTCTCGCATCTGTCCCGGCGCCCATGCCCGTCCTCTCGTGGATTTGGGCCAGCGCAGAGTTGGCCAAACTCTGAATTTGTGGATTGGGGCGCTTCGAAGCGCTTTCAAGTTCAAGCGCCTTGGTGAAAGACGATTCCGCCTCACGGTACTTCATCAATCCAAGCTGCGCTTGACCCAACTCAGCCCACAGAACAGAGGCATCTGGCTTAGCTTGGGTGTCTCTCGACATCAGGGTCTCAATCTCCCGATACTTGGCTGCCTTGGTCTGAGGATCGGTCGCGCTATCGACATCCTTGATGTCCTGTGTGCATATCCGCAGATCGGCGTTAAGGACCCTGATGACATCATTAGCCTTCATGGCTTCCGAATTGTGCTGCTTGATCTTTTCGAGCTGCTCTCGCTGCTCCGGACGCAGTTTGTCGATGAACTCCTTGCGGGACATGTCGATATCCTGGGCAGTGTCCTGGCCGGCCACGATGTCTATGTTTTTGATGGAGTCGATTATCTTGTCGGGCGGCGTATCCGGCTGGCGGAAGACGATGGTGTAGGTGCCGGGAGCGGCCTCACCCTGAAAATCGCCGCTGCTGTTGACCTGAAAGGTGTATCTGCTGGTGCGCCCGCTATCCGTGGAGAGGCTCACATAGCCAGAGGCGGGAGAACCGCCAGTCGGATTGGTCACATGGCCGTGAATCATGCCCATGGGCTCCGGCGACTGCGCAAACGCGGTCAAGAGGCCAACCGCCAACAGCCCTATCGAAATTGAAATCGTACGTATCATCTTCATCTCCTGGGAGCCTGTTTCCGGCTTCCCGTATCACGTCTATTGAGGTCCAGAACCGTAAATGCCGCTGGCTCGGTACAGTCTGGGCTTGGCTGTCTAGTGGATAATCGGAGGGGACAGCAAACAGAAGCAGAAGAAAGACATACGCCAAAAGAACCCATAGCAACTCCCAAACCGAAGAAGGGCCGGTTGTGCAGAGTCCCAGATTGAAGGCGGGGAGACTTCCAAGTGGAAACGTGGCGTTATATTAGTTGACCTCCAAGGCCTTTGGCAAACTGGATTCCTTCATTTGACCCCTGCGTCTCGCTCTCGGAGCACATGGCCGAAGCGGTAGTTGCCTGGGCTCGATTCCTACTATCTTGCTGTATCCACGGCCCTTGTAGCCCTCACATGGGCGCGGAGTCCCGTTACCGCCGCGTCTGGCAGAGCATAGATTCCCCGCCAAGTCCTATTCAGTTTGCGCTATCGGTGGAGGCGCAGCAGGTACTCGTGCGGGACGCCGCCCCCTCAATGTCGCGGGGCTTTACGATTCCGTTCCGGTGGACAAACTGCTTGGTTCTCTCAAATGGTTTCGTCGCGGTCATGGTTTCAATTCGTCGTTCTTTATTCGCGTGTGATGACGAATCGCAACATTCGCTGCGATGGCCGCCTTTCATCACACTGACCTCGCACGTTTCGCGAAAGAGGCTTCAGGAATTGTTGCGGTTTACAGACCTAAGCCGAGGTCGGTGTTGTCTTTCCTGCCGGACGGCATTTGGGCGTTGTCGCCCATTGAGTGAGCCGAGGATTGGCCGGATTGCTCAAGAGCCGTCTCCCGCGTGATCGGCTGCGCTTGGCGGTCATAGAACTGGCCTTGCGGGTCGATGTGCAGCCAGCTTCCCGCGTGGTTGTGCTGGTAGCTCTGGACCTCGCCGGTCTCGCGCTTCCACTCATAGTCTGAGGCTTCATTTGGTAGGGCTGTTTGGATTGGAGCATTGTGCCGATGCTTGATTTCGGCAGTGGCGCTGATGCTTTCTGGTGCGTGGATGTTCGTCTCGGCAAGAATCTGGCGACGTAGTTCCTCTTGCGAGTGCTCTCTGCTGTTGGTCATTGGTGGCTCCTTTGTCTGGGTTTGCTGGTTGAGGGTTGATTCGGCCTGGGTTTTTTGAAGGTCTACGGCTGAGG
>PMWR01000200.1 GCA_003166055.1 Acidobacteriaceae bacterium | reverse complement strand
GCTCCGCGGGCGCGGAAGGAGTAGTCGCCCTCGCGCAACGACGAGACGACATTGGAGAGCGTCTGCAGGGGGCGGACCATGGATTCAACCAGCGCGGCGGCTACCAGGAGCAGATAAAGCAGGAGGCAGCCGAGGAGCAGGATCGTGGGCGCGAGGGTGATTCGCTGCCGGTAGATGAGAATGGCGGCGAAGATGAACGCAGGCAATGCAAGCAACAGGCAATAGAGCCAGGCCCGGCGAACAGCCGAGTGCCGGCGCCGGCGCACTTGCCTTTCATAGACCATATTTTTCGATGCGCCGATAGAGCGCGGCGCGGCTGAGACCGAGAGACTCGGCTGCCTGCGAGATATTGCCGTCGCAGCGGCGGAGCACCTTGCGGATAAGCAGGGCCTCGACCTCGTCAATGCTCATATTTTCAAAAGACTGGGGAGAGGACTTGGCGGCGGCGATGGCGAGGTTTGAGGGCTCAATCTCCTCACCGCGGCAAAGCAGCACGGCGCGCTCGACGGTGTGTTCGAGCTCACGCACGTTGCCTGGCCAGGGATATTGCATCATCTGCTGCATGGCGGCGGGAGAAAACTCGATCACCTGCTTGCGGTAGCGGGTGCGATTGCGGCCGAGAAAGTGCGCGGCAAGCAGCGGGATATCTTCTCGGCGATCGCGCAGCGCGGGCAGATGAATCTCGACGGTGTTGATGCGGAAGAGCAGGTCCTCGCGGAAGTTGCCGGCCTTGGCCTCTTCTTGCAGGAGCGCATTGGTGGCGGAGAGAATGCGGACATCGACACGCCGCGTCTGCGAGGAGCCGACGCGCTCCAGCTCGCCCGTCTCCAACACACGAAGCAGCTTGGCCTGCTGGCGGAGGGGTACGTTGGCGATTTCGTCGAGGAAAAGAGTGCCGCCATTGGCAAGCTCGAAGCGGCCGACGCGATCTGTACGCGCATCAGTGAATGCGCCCTTCACGTGGCCGAAGATTTCGCTTTCGAAGGTTCCCTCGGGAAGGCCTCCAGCGTTGACGGCAACAAGCGATCTGCCGGCGCGGGGCGAAGCGGCGTGGAGGAGCTTGGCGACAATCTCCTTGCCGGTACCATGCTCGCCGGTGATGAGCACGTTGGCGTCGGAGGGACCGACCTGCGCAATCAGTTCAAGCACGGGCTGCATGGAAGGCGCGCCGGCGACAAACTCCGGCATGCCTTCCGCGCGGAGCAAGCGATTTTCGAGCTCCAGTTGGCGGGCGCGACGCAGGGCGTGATGGAGCTCGGCGTGCACGCGAATGAGCGAGACCAGACGCTCGTTCTCCCATGGCTTCTGCACAAAGTCACGCGCGCCGCGCTTGATGGATTCGACGGCCAAGTCGATGTTGCCCCAAGCAGTCATGACGATGACGGGAAGGCGCGCATCGAATTCCTGGATGCGCGCAAGGAGATCGAGGCCCTCCTGGCCGGAGGTGGTGTCGCGCGTGTAGTTGAGATCGATGAGCAGCACGTCGTAATCGCGCATGCCCAGCGCTTCAAGCAGCAGGCCGGGAGAACGGACGCAGTCCACATCGATGCCCTGCGGGGCGAGCAGCAACTCGACGGCCTCAAGGATGTGCGGTTGATCGTCGGCAACCAGCACGCGAATTCGCTCTTGCTTACTTGGAATGTTCCGCCTCCGTTACGACTGGTCGTTCAATTAAAGACCGCACGCCTAGGGTTCGTCTGATCAAGCCTGCGGCACCCTCGGCGAGCATCCCTCAGGGGCTAAAGCCCACGCGATTTCAGGCCCTTTTTGCGGCACGGCTAAAGCCATGCCCTTTCAAAACTGATCGACGCCCTTTCAAAGCCGATCTGTGAGATAACCTCCATTGTTCCTCACGGTGATTCTACGGCTATTGAGTGACCACACCCGATTTTGCGTCGTCGATGGAGACCCCGGTCCGCTCCAGCGTCTCCCCGGTGGCGCGGTCGATATCCACCTTGGCCTTCTCGTATGCAGTTTTTGCGGCATCCAAAGCGGACTCGGCCACGGCTAATGCGATTTCCGCGTTCAGTGTGTCGAGGCCGGATTTCGCACCAAGCTGCTGCTCCTGTTTGGTAATTTCAAAGACTTTCTCGGCTAGGTCGCGCGCTTTCTGGGCTGCTTCAACGTTGGCCTGCTTCTGTTCAAGAGCAAACTTCGAGTTGCGCACGTCGAAGCGAATGCCCTTCTGCTGCTGCTCGGAGGATATCTGGCTCTGGCGGTACTGCAACACAGCGCGGAATTGATCGGCCTTGGCCTGGCGGTTGCGCAGATTGATGGAAAGCGTGACCCCGACACGGTATTCCGGGGACGAGTAATTGAATGTGTTTTCGAACATGCTGCCGAAGCCCGTAGGCAGAGTGGTGGTGCAATCCTGCGTTTTGGAATCGCACAAGGGGTTGGTGGGACCCGCGGTTCCCGCGCCGGCGTAGAGGCCATACAAGTTGAGAGTCGGCAACAGTTCGCTGTTGATGTCCTTGAGGGCCTGTTTCTGCACTTCGGCCTGCATCTGGTAGATGGCAACCTCGGGCCGCTTCTTCTCGGCCTCGGAGACGAGAGCGTCGATGGTCTTGTCGGCGTTGGGGTCTGGCGCTCCCTGTGTATCGAGCGGAATGACAGGCATCTCGTCAATCCCGGGATCATCGGTCTTGGTAAGCGCGTTCTTCATCAGGAGCTCGTTCAGTCGAAGGCTGGCGCGCGCCACCGTGAGGTTGCCTTCGGCGGTGGCCACGGCGGACTGATCGGTCATGACCTGCATGGCGGGGATGGCCTGAAGTTCGAGCTGCTTCCGATCGTCGGAGAGATTCTTGTTGGCNNACGGTGGCGATGACCTGTGCTTTGAAAGCAAGGTCGGTGATCTGGGAGTTGCGCTTGGCAATGCGGATAAAGCGTTCGTTGGTGGCGATGCCGAAGCCGGCCAGAATGGGCTGTTGGATGATCAACTGAAAGTTGGAATAGAGCTCAGGATTGATGAGGTTGTAAGGGGTATTGGAGGCGACACGCTGGCCGAGATAGTTGACCTGGACGCCCGTGCCGATGGGGAAAGATTGGGAGTAGCTCGACAGAACCTCAATGGTGTTGGTCTTCAGAGTCGGCACGCCGGTTAGGACCTGGTTGGCCTCCTGGACCGTGGTGTGATCGACGTAGCCCTGGAAGGTGAGGTAGGGATCGAAGGACGAAACGGCGGTACCGGCGCCGAGGGTCGAGGTAACGATGCCGCCAGCGCCGGCGGAGAATCCGCCACCCGACGAGCCGCCTCCGCCGCCGGTGGAAGCGGCAAAACCACCCTGTGTGCCCTGGACGATGCTGGTGTTAACGCCGTTAGCCTGTGCGCCAGATTTTGTACGCAGGATATCGGTCTGCGCAATGGGAAAGTTATAGCGGAAGTAGGCCAGATCGAGATTATTCTCGATGGCCACTGCGATCGCATCGTGCAGTGAAAGATAGATCTTGCCATCGCGAATGAGGTTCTGCAGGCGCGGCGAGTTGTTGAGGTCCAGTTCAGGAGCGGTGGCCGGTATATAAGGCGCGAACGGGTTGTGCGAGTGGGGCAAATCGATGTGGAACGGGCGCTGCGGGACCGTTGCCTGTTGCTGTGCCTGCTGCATCTGTTGCTGGAGGGTCGGCGGCGGCGGCGCTGTGGTGTTCGCGGCGGGCGCAGGGGCCTCCGGCGCCGGCTGCGAGGGTGCGGATGCCGGTTGCGTTTGCGTAGTGGGCGGCGGAGTCGGCGCGGCTTGCTGCAGTGCGGGCTCGGCCGCGAATGCAAGGTTTACCTGCAATAACAGAACTGCGGCGACTGCCTGAATCCGTTTGACCGGAAATGTTCTTGAACGATGAATCTGAGAATGACTCGCATGAAAGTACTTCACAGGGCGCTGACCTCCGGTGTTCTTGGCTCAAGGATTTCATCGCGCGTTAGCCAGCCATCGCGCAACTCGAGAATGCGCTTGCCATAGCGCGCGTTCTCTTCAGAGTGCGTGACCTGCACGATGGTGGTGCCCGCGCGATTGAGTTGGCAGAAAAGTTCCATGATCTCGCGAGCCTGGGTCGAATGGAGATTTCCGGTGGGCTCATCGGCCAGCAACAGCGCGGGGGCGTGGACTACGGCGCGCGCAATGCCCACCAATTGCTGCTGCCCGCCGGAAAGCTGCGAGGGGAACAGATCTTTCTTGGCGACAATTTGAAAGCGGTCAAGGATGTCGGCGACCATGCCCTGACGTTCTTTTGCGGGCAGGTTTTTATAACTCAGCGGTAAGTCAATGTTTTCAGCGACAGTAAGATCGTCAAGCAGGTGATAACTCTGGAACACCATGCCGATGCGCTGGCGGGCGAGNNTCTGCCCGCTGCTTTCGATTCAGCTTGTGCACTGGTGTTTCGCCGAACCAGTACTCACCGAGCCAGCTATCGTCAAGCAGGGCGAGCACATTGAGCAGCGAGGACTTCCCTGCCCCGGACGGCCCCATCACGGTGACGAATTCGCCTTCCTTGATAGTGAGGCCGATGCGGCGGAGCACCCAGGTTTCAGTGTGGCCGGTCTTGTAACTGCGTTCTACGCTTTTCAGTTCGATCATGAATTTACTCCGTTCTCAATGCCAGAATGGGGTCGACTGCGGCAGCGCGGCGAGCCGGCAGCCAGGCAGCCAGGAAAGATGCAGCGGCCAGAACCAGAACGACCGCTGTAAAGGTGAGGCCGTCGTGGGCCTGAACGCCAAAGATATAACCGCTGGCGAGTTTTGCGGCGAACCACGCCATGATGCCGCCGGTTGCAAGTCCAAGGGCGACGAGAAGGAGCGCGCGACGAAGAATGAGCGAGAGGATGTTGGCCTGGGGTGCGCCTAAAGCGAGGCGAACGCCAATCTCGCGCGTGCGCTGTGCTACGGCGAAGGAGAGCAGGCCGTAGAGGCCGACAGATGCGATCATGAGCGCGAGACCGGCAAAGGTTTCAAGCAGGTGCGCGATCAAGGTCTGGCTGCCGAAGGAATCTTCTACGGCTTCGTGGATGGTCATTACGTCGGTGGTGGTGGCGTCGGGAGCGACTTCATGCAGTGCTCTATCAAACTGCGCGCGGAGCGAATCGGCAGGAATGGCGGCGCGAATCGCGACCTCCATGAAGGCCTTCGCAATGCCGTAGAGCGTCGACCCTGGCTCCATCTGCGCGAGGCAGAAGTAGATTTCAGGTTCAGTGGCTTCAGTGACCTTTTGCTGTTTCACGTCCCCGATGACGCCGACGATCCGCGCGGCTTTCAGCTTTCCTTTGCCCATGCCGAAGGTGTGTCCGATGGGGTCCTGCCCGGGGAGATACTTGTTGACGAAGGCCTGGTTGACGACCACTACAGCAGGAGCCGAGGCGGTGTCGTCCTGGTTGAAAAAGCGGCCGCGAAGCATGGGGATTCCCATAGCGTCTACGAGACCGGCTGAGGCCAATCGTCCGTTGGCCATCGGGGCCTTTCCGGAGGAAATCTCCTTGCCGTCAAGCTTTCCGGAGAGGGTCACCATGAATTCTCCACGCATGGGCAACACCGAACTGAGTGCCGCAACCTGAACGCCGGGAATGGCGCGCAGGCGTTCGAGCAGCGGCAGATAGGATGTCTGAACGATATTCGCATCCGCGCCGGCGACGCCGTTGTTGAGTTTCGCCATCCCATTCAGGATGACGCCGCCGGTTAGGACATTCTGCTGGGAAAAGCCGAGCGGAACCTGGCGAAGCGCGTGGATGGTGCGCAGGAAAAGTCCCGCGCCGACAAGGAACACAAGCGTGAGCGCGAGTTGCGCGACGACCAGTGCTTCGCGGGTGCGATTCTGACTTGCGGATGCGGTGGTGGTTACTCCGTGCAGGCCGCCCTGGACGTTTCGACGCATGGCGCGCAACGCTGGAAACACACCGGTGATTGCAGCGGTAAGAAGGGTGAAAGCCGCAAGGCACAAGAGAACACGCCAATCCATATGAATGGCGCCGGCGGCAGTGGCAGCGGGCACATTCGTTTCAATCTGATGTTTCAGAAGTGTGATCGCGGTTTGGCCAAGCAGCAGTCCGGTGATGCCGCCTAGAGCGCTCAACAAAAGGCTCTCGACAATCGTCTGTTGCAGGAGCCGTGCGCGGCTCGCGCCGAGGGCGGAGCGCACGGCCTGTTCGCGAGTTCGGGCCACAGCGCGGGCGAGCATGAGGCTAGTGACATTGAGGCACGCGAGGGCCCAGATGCCGAAGACAACGGCGTAGAGCAGCATGAGCGGCTTGCGCGAGAACTCAGTCAACGACTGCTGATAGCCGGTGACCTTGACGTGAGAAGGTAAATCTCCATCGCGAACCTCTTTGGAAATCAGCGCCTGCGAGCGATCCAGTGCGGCAGTGAGTTGAGAGGCACTCATTCCATCGGGAATGCGCGCATAGAACGAGTCTATAAACTGCGCACCATCCCCGCTCATCGAAGTACGATTGGCCGGCGTAATCTCCTCGGGGGACCATATCTGGGTAGAGTCGCTAAAGGGGAACGAGAAGCCGCGGGGCATGACGCCGAGGATGGTATACACCTCGCTGCGAATGGTGAGCGTCTTGCCTACGATTTTTGGATCGGAGGCATAGAGCTTTCGCCAAGCCTCCTCGCTCAATACGACAACGTGAGTGCGCCCCGGCTGGTTCTCCTCGTCGCGAAAGATGCGGCCCAGGATTGGTTGCGCTCCCAGCAGCTTAAGCACGGCAGCATCCACATGCGATTGCCGGACCTGAAGGCGCCCGCCCGGACCGACAATGCTGGCGTTGTGGGCATTGAACGAGGCGCCAATCTGCGTGCTGGGCCCCATTGCATCGCGCAGTTGGAGCATGTTGGCGTAGCTCATGGCGTAATACGGCATAGAGCCGTTCATTTCGACGGTGACGATGCGATCAGGGTGCGCGTAGGGCAACGGACGGAGGAAGATGCCATTGAGGATGGTGAATACGGCGATGTTCGCGCCCAGCCCCAGGGCGAGCACTGCGATTGCAGTGAGGGTGAAACCCGGCGACTTGCGCAACTGGCGCAGGGCGTAGCGGACATCCTGAAGAATCGATGGCATCGTATGTGTCCTCCCTTTAAAATGATTCCAACGTACAAATCCTATTCGGTTCTCAGGGCCTGCATGGGTTCGACCGTTGCAGCGCGGCGCGCGGGCAGGGCGGCTGCGATTGCAACCATCCCAATGGTCAGAACCACGGCCCCGGCAAGCGTTACTGGGTCAAACGTGGTAACGCC
>PMWR01000156.1 GCA_003166055.1 Acidobacteriaceae bacterium | reverse complement strand
GTGTGGTGGACTACACTAGCTTCCGAATACCTGCAAGCAAATGCATTGCGGCCGTATTTATCCTCGCGTCCTCTGCGCCGATCACGGAGACGCTCTCAACCAAGTCCGGATTATCGGAAAGCTCCGAGTACAACCCGTACAGCACCGCGACAGTCTCACGCAAAGTTATGATTTGGTCTTTGAGCTTGCTCATGTCGTTCTCCTCTTTCGTGGTCCGTCTCCGGGAAAATAGCATGGGCCAAAGGCACAACTCCTTTGGCCCATGCCGCGCCACAGGGAGACTGGGCGCACTCGGAGCGCCTGCGAGGGACCGCTCCGAATCTGTGAAAAATCCTGTGGGTTTTGGCGCACCTGTACACCCGTTCGCGTTTGGTGCTGCTCCTCTCGGCGCGGGTGTTGTGGCTCCGCCCACACGGGTGAATTTTGGGTGGAATGGGGGTGTTGTACACCCGTGTCGTTTTGTCGATTTGACGTAATGCTCAAAACGACATAACGTCAAAACGACATAACAGTGTACGGAGGTAAGTAGATGCTTCACGCGTCCTCCTTCGCCGCTCCAGAAGAGGCGTATCCCCGCGCGAACTTCGGCAACACCATTGCCGTTTCTGATTTCTGCTTTGAGCCTTTGCGCGTCACGCCGAGCCGTTCCGCCGCGCGCTGCACTGTTCTTAAGTCATACACACCCTCTGCCACGACATCGCTAGCCTTCACGGGGCCGCGCATGAGCAGCGCACGAAGATAGCCTTCGCACTGCGCAACCTTGGTCTTCGCTTCCTTGCTCACGGCCTCCGGCGCAGTAAGGTCGGCGAGCTTCAAAGTTGATTCACCCGTCCAGCGCAATTTGGCTTTTAGGCCGTCGCCCTCAATGGAAAATCCCAATGCTGGGGGATACTCACCGAGGTTGTTTTTGACCGTGATGATCGCACGGTCGTTGGGCGCGTCCGCGCGACAGCCCACCAAAAATTCGACGCGCACCGCAGCGGAGAAGTCGATAGAGCCCATCCCGCGATGGATGGCTCGCCCGCTTGAGGCTTTCGATAAATGCCGAATGATAACCACGGCGATGTTGTGGCGAACCGCCAAGCGCGTCAGCGCATCCATTCGTGGGCGAACTTCCGTGGCCTTGTGGGAGTCTGCACCTTCGCCGAAGTAGGACTGAAGAGGGTCCAGTATTACAACATCGATGTGGTGCTTTTTTATCGCCTGATCGAGCGGCGATACATCAGCGAGTGAGAACGGAGAGTCCAGCAAGAACAATCTACGGTCGTCTCCACCCATCGCACGGACGCGCGGCGCAGTGACGTGTTCCGGACTGTTCTCGGTGGAGCAGAGCAGAGTGTTCATCGGCTCACAAGATTTCCCGGTGACCGGCTCGCGTCCTCGCGAAAGATCGGCAGCAACGGAAAGTATGAGAAATGTTTTTGCCGCGCCAGGATCACCACTGAACATGGTGATTTCGCCGCGAGCAAGTCGCCTATCCCAGATATAGGTTGGAAGTTTTGTCTCCACATCATGCAGGCTGCGCACGATGGGCTCTGGTCCCGTGCTCTGCGCAGCGCTCCACGGTTTCGCTGTGTCCAACTTCGCCCCGATATATTGCGCTCCCCACGGCTGCGCCCATACGTCACAGGGCGATGTTTTCTCGTCTCCCACGGGCGCATCGGCAAGTGAGATCACATACACCGCTCCGGTCTTTTTCATCGGACAGCCTCCGCAAACAGCTTCGCGGCAGCCTGCTCTGCATCGTGAACGTTTTTATTCGATCTAGAGTCGGCGTCGAAAACGAGGAAGATTCGCCTATTCTTGAGCACCACCTCTGAGAAAATCGGATGGAGCTTCTGCCGGCGTGCGCCCGCCATGAACACTCCATCGCAGCCGCCCACGCCAATGACCGGCAGGCCGCGCTGCGCGCCAGCCATGGCGCTGGTCTCGCTCTCCACGATGAAGAGGTCAACCGCTGGATCTTTGAAGATGCGAGACCAGTCCCAATGCACCGGAAAATATGGGAACGCTTCAGCACGCCTCTGAGTAAACTTCATCGGCCGGCCGTCTTTATCTAGCGGGGGAACCTTGTGCCGGGTTCGGCTTGAGTCCATGCGCGCGTGTGTCAGCGGGTGGTGCTTTACAAAGACAATGTGATCACCGTGCAGCTCTGCGTTATTTGCCTGAGCAAACTCCGCATCGACGGCGCGATCCTCCAGGTATTGATTGGCCCAGGGTTTCTCGACAGGTCGCGCCTTTCGCGTTCGCACCAAATCGGCGGACGTGAGCGAAGACTTCTTTGCAACAGCAGTTCCAGCGCATGCCCGCTTCGCGCTCTGTGCAGATGTCTTAGTCATATCTCCTCGCAGTGGTTTTGTTGTGCGTTGGTACAGACTTCGCTGAACATCGGCGATGTTGCCGTGCTCTCGTTGAGTCTTCACCGCGCCCGAAGCGTGCGCTGTTCATTGCGTTGGAGCCAGTCGAGAACTGCTGCCTTGCGAAAGAGCACTAGCTTGCCCACCTTTACGCGAGGTGGTCCCTGACGCTGCGCTGTCCAGCGGGCGAGCGTGCGCGGCGAGATACCGAGTTCGCCGGCCAGCGTATTGGGCTCCACGAAGTCACCCAGCAGAGCTGGGGCGGCTTGCGTTGCGGTTGTCACTTTTGCTGCCATCATTGAAGCCTCCACACCGCCACCATGACAGAGACGCGCAGACGCTACAATGTTCGGCGGTGTAGGGGCTTGGTCGTCGGGACAAAACCAGTGAGCGAAGCGCAGCGAAGGCGCGGCACCAGAGGGGAAAGCAAGAAATTTGCGCTGTGCTCTGCGCGGACAAACTGCCACAGCCTGAAAGGCACACAGGCCAATTCTGGCCTTGCCAGGGGCTTGCTGGCAGCTTCAGAGCCAACTCTGGCCACTCTAAGCCTCACAGGCCTGCCTAGAGCCTTTCTGGCAGGCTCACAGAGCCTCAAAGCTGGTTTCTGGCCTCTGTGAGGCCTTCTGGCAGGCTCAGAGGCTCTCAGGCAGGCTCTTGAGCCTCTGAGATGGCTCACAGGCTGTTAGGCTCAAAAATCAGCCTTAGTGTTGACACTGTGTTGACACAGGCATTTTCGAGAGAGAGTTAAGACTCAAAAAGTCTTGCAAACATTGAGCTTTCTTGTGCTCTTGTAGATCTTGAATCACTGATACACAATCAGTTGCTCTAGTTTCAGGTGTGCTTATTGGCATACTGCGCAGTGCCGCTGATGGCGCTGAAAATCACAGAGCGCAGTGCCAACTCTCGCTTGGTTTATGCTGTCTACATCCAGCACACTCTTTTGGAGCGCGCCGCGCGCTACGACAAGATAATTTGCGGCCAGGCGCTCACCTTCCGCACAAAATTCATCGGCGCTTTGCTGCTTGCAGGACCCACATTCATGCTCGTGTATAGAAACTGCTTTCATTGCCGCGAATGTATCAGGCAGTAACAGTCTCTCTTCGGCAGTCTTGGTGGGGTCGTCAGCCAAAAGACGCAACCTGATCACGCTCCACATCTTTTCGAGAAGCTCGTTGCGCTCTGAGCACTGTGCTTTCATTTGATTCATCCTCCGCGATGGCTACGCACAGTCAATAATAACTGCTCCACTATTTGCCCTGCCACGGCGTACCGAACGCCAGCGAGCTTCTGTAGACCTCTTCAGCGCGATTCAGGGTTTTGGTTGCGCCGCGCCTCAAGATGTCGCTTGCCAGAGCCTTCTTCCACGTGTGCACAGCCTTGCCCGTCTTGCCGTGCTTTTGGTTCCACGCTGCAAGCTCGCGCCGGTAGCTGGGCTCCAGATTGTCGAGCAGCTTAAAACCCTGCGCATCCAGCTTCTGCGCAATGCGCGCATATTCTCCGACTGCCAGCCTGAGCCCATCGCGCGTGGCCCCAGCCATCAGCGCGCCAGCTTCCGCCTGAAAGGGAGATAGCAGCTTCGCAGCCTTCGCCGCGCTTCTCGCAGGGCCGATGGCTTCCATGCGCAGCGCACCGTTCTTGTAGGTAGGCACAAGTCCGAGTTGTTCGCCGATCAACTCCAGTTGAACCGATGCCTGCCCGGAACACACGCCACGCTCTGCGGCTACGGCGTCTTTCAGCCACGCGGGAACGTAATCAACCGTGCACCAGCCCTCTGCGATTCTGTGCACCAGATCCCAGTAACTCGTAGAGCGCTCGATGTCGAATTGCACGTACCAGTGAAGGCCCGCTGTTTTGCTGCTCGGCATGTTAGGCCTCCTTCTTTACTGCGGTCTTCTTTACTGCGGCCTTTGTGAAGATCGTACCGAACTTATTCGTCGCGGATCGCAGCGCCTCATCCTGTAGGTGCGCGTATCGCATCGTTGTGCTGGCCTGAGTGTGACCGAGCAGCTTGCCGACGATCTGCAAGGAGACGCCATTGCTCGCCAGATGGCTGGCAAAGTTATGCCGTAGGTCGTGAATCCTCACGGTCGGACGGTAGCGCACGAGAGGTCCGCGCTTCCCTTGGAAAGGAATCTCCTCGGCCAGACCCGCCGCTTTGCACGCCTGAATCCACGGCCTGCGCAGCGACACGCGGGCGCCACCGTTCTTGTCGGCGCTTCTTCCGGGGAACAGTGGACCGGCCGCATCCTCTGGCACAATCGCCTCAAGCAGCTTGAGTGCAGGACCACTCAGCGGAATATGTTCGACTTTCTTCTGCTTTGTGTTGTGGCTCGGCTTCGTCCACACGCCGCGAGCAAGGTCAAATTGCTCCCACTCTGCCTTCAAGACTTCCCCCTCGCGTGAGCCGGTAAGCATCAAGAGCCGCAGAGCATTGGCCGCTTTCTGATCCTTGTAGCGATTAAGAGCCTCTTTGAATTTCTGCAATTCCTCGATGGTCAGCCACCGCTCGCGTTTGGATTCAGCGAACTTTTCGATCCCTCGCGCCGGGTTCACGGTGGTCCACTTTTTCTTTATTCCGAAGTTGAATATCGACGAGAGCAGGGCCAGAACGCGGTTCGCCCGGTAGGGAGTCTCTTTCAGCGACGCGTGCAGCGTAGCGATGTCACGCTCAGTTACTGCCTGGAGGCGAAGCCTGCCGAGCTTCGGGCTAATGATCTTGTCGATCATGCTCTTGTCGTTTCGCAGGCTCGTTGCGCGCTTTCGGTTCTGGGCGTCCTCTTTGTACTCAGTCATCAAGTCGGAGAGCAGAGGCTCCCCTCTGTTCTGGTTGCGCTCCTCCATTGGGTCGTGCCCATCTCGAATCCTTTTCCGAAGATCCTCGGCCTCAGCTCGCGCTGCAACCACAGAAAATTCCGGGTGCTGGCCAATCGTGTACCGTCTCTGCCGCCCTTTGAATCTGTAGTCGAGAATGAAGCTCTTGACACTTCCAGCCGTTGTGCGCACGCCGAAGCCTCGCAGTTTCGAGTCCCATACGATGCGGTTTCCTGTTTCTGGTGTCAACAATTGCTTAACAGAGTTCTCTGTAATGTTCATTTTCAGCACCTTTCTTCGCAGGATTGAGTCAACATAGTGTCAACATTCTGCTTGACATCAATGACTCTCTGTGTCTTCTATTGTCAACGAATCGGTAGCTTATGTCAACAAAATAAACGACTTAATGCATATCTGCTTTGTCTTGTGTCAACAAGAAATAGTAGGTATGCTGATTCGTAATCAGCAGGGCGTCGGGTCGCCTCCGATCTTCGGCTCCATTCCCCTCCTTGCTCTCGTCCAAGCCCCATCCAAAGATGAAA
>PMWR01000432.1 GCA_003166055.1 Acidobacteriaceae bacterium | reverse complement strand
GGCCTCTTTCTCGCTGTCTACTTCCTTACCCCAAACCTGCGCACGCTCGCGGAGTTTGATTCCCCCGCAAATCATTCGCTTGTCGCCTGGTGCCCCTCCTACTGGTTCTTCGCCTTCTTCAATCAGTTGAATGGCTCGCTGCCTCACGAACTCGAATGGCTCGCAGTGCGCGCTTGGATCGGCTTGGCAGTCGTCCTGTGTGGCGCAACTGTTTCACTGCTCCTTTGCTACACGCGCACCATGAAGAAGACCGTGGAAGAACCGGACCTCGTTCCCGGCGCCGGCGGCATGCATCGGGCCCCGCGCTTCGGCAGCGCTCTTCAAACAGCCATCGTCCTGTTCAGCTTCCGCTCCCTCACCCGCAGCCGCCAGCACCGAGTGATCCTCGCCTTTTTCCTCTCTGTTGTCTTCGCCATTGCGCTGTCTCTTCTACGCAGCGAACTCACCTCACCTTCGCGCCTCCCCGTTAACCAGGACTTCATCTTTCCCAACATCCTGATGATGACCTTTGCCATCATTGGACTGCGCAGCGTCTTCTCGCTGCCCATCTCCCTCACCGCCAACTGGGTTCTCCGCACCACGCAGCTTTGCTCATCGGATAAGTACGTCGCTGCAACCCGGCGCACTCTGCTTGTCCTCTGCGTCCTTCCCGTCCTGGTCATGACTGCTCTTTTGTCGCTCTCGTTCCGCCCCTGGACACAGGTCGCCGGGCACCTTGCCCTGCTCGCCATCATCGGCTGCATCTTCACCGAAATCAGCCTGATCGGCTTCTACAAAGTCCCGTTCACCTGCTCCTACCTCCCCGGCAAATCAAATATTCAATATGCGTTCTGGGGAGTGCTCATCATCCTCCCGGTGCTCGCCATCTCTTTTGCCCCCTTTGAGCAACAAGCCCTGAACAATCCGATCAGGTTCGCGTGGCTCTCTGCGCTCTTCGCCGCTGCAGATCTGGGCTTATGGACCTTCAATGGCCACCAGGCAAAATCCGCCGTCCTCTACTTTGAAGAACTCCCTCCGGAGATCATCACCACCCTCGGCCTCATCTCGCCTCGCCCCTCAAGCTCCGAGTGATAAATCCTCCAAGTGATACATCGAAGCCTCAACCCGCCATTCGCGACACAGGCCCCTCAAAAAACCAACGGCGACCGCACCAAAGTGCGATCGCCGCCACCCCTAGGAAAATTGTTCTGTTCTTCAGACGCTCTCTTAAAACGCCGCCACCGTCTGCCGCAGGCTATACGAGCTCAGCGTCTTGATGTAATTCCCGCGATCGAATGGCGAAGTATCCGACACCGACCGCCGGCTCAAGCACCCCCGCGTCTCCCAAAGCGAGTTGTATTCGCGCTTTTCCAGCCAGTACTGCAAATCCGCCAGCACCCGGCCGATATGCTCGATCCCGTGAATGTGCAGCGCCGACGCCATCATCGTGATGCCTGCCCCGGCCATAATCCCCTTCAACACATCCTCAGCCGAGTGCACGCCACCAGTAATCGCCAGGTCAATCTTCAGTTGCCCGAAGAGAATTGCCGCCCAGTGCAGCCGAGGCAGCAGTTCCGACGGTGTCGAAAAATGCAGTGTCGGCCTAACTTCCTGCAGCTCGATGTCAAAGTCCGGCTGATAGAACCGGTTGAACAGCACCACGCCCTTCGCACCCGCATCTTCCAACCGCGCAGCCAGGTTCGGAATGCTTGTGAAGGACTGCGAAAGCTTCACCGCCACNNGCCAGCGCATACGTATTCAGCTCGATCGCATCCGCGCCTGCCTGTTCCACGTCCTTTGCGTAGCGAATCCAGCCGCCCGTCGTCGCCCCATTCAAGCTGGCCAGAATCGGAATGTTCACCGCCGCTTTCGACCGCCGCACATGTTCGAGATAGACCTCCTGCGTCATACGGTAGTCGTCAAGATCCGGCAGGTAGCCCAGCGACTCCGGAAACGACTCCGTGCCTCGCGAAAGATCTTCGTCCAGCGCCTTCGATTCCAGCTCCAGTTGCTCTTCGAAGAGCGAACACAGCACGATCGCCGCCGCGCCCGCATCCTCCATCCGCCGCACGTTGTCGATCGACTCCGACAGCGGCGTGGACGATACCACGATCGGCCCCTTCAGCTTCAGGCCCAGGTACTTTGTTGAAAGATCGATCATTCCGTGCCTCCATCCACAACCGCGACTGGCTTTTCTTCCACCTTCTCTTCCGGAGCAATATGCGGCGTCTCGCTGCGTCCCGGCATCGCGGCCCGCGCCGAGTACACACGCCACTGCCGCTCCACATCGTCCTGCGCTTCCACCAGCAGCTTCGCCGCCAGGTCCGGATTGCTCCTCGCCAGCATCGTGTAACGCGCTTCACGATACGTGTACTCCTTCAGCCTTATCGCCGGAGCCCTCGAGTCAAGCTGGAATGGATTCTTCCCGCTCTCGCGCAGGTCCGGGTTATAGCGCATCAACGGCCAGTAACCCGACTGCACAGCCAGTTTTTGCTGCTCCAGTCCATGCACCAGGTCGTATCCGTGCGCAATGCAGCTCGAGTACGCAATGATGATCGACGGTCCATCGTGCGCCTCGGCCTCCTGGAACGCCTTCACCACGTGGCTGTCGTTGCCGCCCAGCGCCACCTTGGCCACGTACACTGACCCATAACTCACGGCCTCCATCGCCAGGTCCTTCTTGCCGTTCTTCTTGCCGCTGGCCGCAAACTTGGCCACCGCGCCGCGCGGTGTCGCCTTCGACATCTGTCCACCTGTATTCGAGTAGACCTCCGTGTCCAGCACCAGCACGTTCACGTTCTTCCCCGAGCCCAGCACGTGATCCAGCCCGCCGAACCCGATGTCATACGCCCATCCATCGCCGCCCAGAATCCACACGCTCTTCCGCACCAGCGAATCGGCAATCGCCAGCAGGTTCTTCGCATCGGAAGACGCATTCGCGCCCAGCTTCTCACGCAGCGCCAGCACCCGNNGTCAGCAGCGTCTCCGCAAAAATCTTCTGCTGATCCAGCGCAACCCGCATGCCGAAACCAAACTCCGCATTATCCTCAAACAGGCTGTTGGCCCACGTCGGCCCGCGTCCCTCTGAATTGCTCGTGTAAGGCGTCGTCGGCAAATTGCCGCCGTAGATCGAAGAACACCCGGTCGCATTCGCAATATACAAACGATCGCCGAACAGTTGCGTCAGCAGCTTGATGTACGCCGTCTCGCCGCAACCCGCGCAAGCCCCTGAAAACTCAAATAACGGCCGCAGCAGTTGAATATCCTTCACCTGCGTATGCGAGAGCTTGCTGCGATCCACCTCCGGCAGTCCCAGGAAGAAATCCCAGTTCTCCCGCTCCGCGTCGCGCAGCGGCAGTTGCGGCGCCATGTTGATCGCCTTGTGGCTCGCATCGCTCTTGCTCTTCACCGGGCACACTTCCACGCACAACGCGCATCCAGTGCAATCTTCAGGCGCCACTTGCAACGTATAGTGGTCCTGCTCCATCGCCTTCCACTTCGGCTTGGCCCACTGGAACGTCGCCGNNTTGCGTTTCTCCCACTGCGCCGTCCCCGTCGGAAACGCCCCGCCCGCCGGAATCGCGCTCACCGGCAGCAAATCCCCATGCCCCGCCGCAATCTCTCCCAGCACGTTGCGCACAAACTCCGGCGCCTTCCCTGAAATCGAAGGAATCAGATCGAACTCCGACGTAGCAGCCGCGGGCAGCTCGACCTTCTCCAGATGCGCCAGCGCGTGGTCCACAGCCGCATAATTTTTCTGCACCACCGCATCGCCGCGCTTCCCATACGTCTTGTAGATGGCCTTCTTGATCTGCGCAATTGCATCTTCGCGCGGCAACACCCCGCTGATCGCAAAGAAGCATGTCTGCATGATCGTGTTGATACGCGACCCCATTCCCGCTTCCCGCGCCACCTTGTAGCCGTCGATCACATAAAACTCGATCTTCTTGCGCAGAATCTCCTTCTGCGTCGTCTTCGGCAAATGTTCCCACACCTCCGCCGCCGAGTAAGGCGAATTCAGCAAGAACGTCGCGCCCGGCATCGCCGCTTCCACAATGTCCATCTTTTCCAGGAAGCTGAAGTTATGGCATGCCACAAAACTCGCCCGCGTAATCAGATAACTCGACCGGATCGGATTCGGCCCGAACCGCAAATGGCTCGTCGTCATCGACCCGGACTTCTTCGAGTCGTACACAAAGTAGCCCTGCGCGTAGTTCGGCGTCTCGCTGCCGATAATCTTGATCGAATTCTTGTTCGCGCCCACCGTTCCGTCCGAGCCCAGCCCGTAGAACAGCGCCCGCACCGTCTTCGGATCTTCGGTCGAGAACTCCGGATCGTAATTCAGACTCGTGAACGTAACATCGTCTTCGATCCCGATCGTGAAGTGATTCTTCGGAACCCGCTTGGCCAGCTCGTCGTAAATCCCCTTCACCATCGCCGGTGTAAATTCCTTCGACGAAAGCCCATACCTCCCGCCAATCACCAGCGGCTTCACGGCAAACGGTAATTTCTCGCTCTCCGCCAGCACCGTCAAAATGTCCTGATAGAGCGGCTCACCCAACGAACCTGGCTCCTTCACGCGGTCCAGCACGGCAATTGACTTCACAGTCGCCGGCAGCGCCGCCAGAAATGCGCTCGCGTCGAATGGCCGGTACAAGCGAACCTTCAGCAGTCCGATCTTCTCGCCCTGTTTTGTCAGCAGATCGACAGCCTCTTCCGCCGCCTCTGCGCCCGAGCCCATGATCACAATCACGCGCTCCGCATCCGGCGCGCCGTAATAATCGAACAAGTGATATGCGCGTCCCGTTTGCGCCGCAAAGCGATCCATCACCTTCTGCACAATCCCCGGTACCGCCGCATGGAACGGATTGCATGCCTCGCGCGCCTGGAAAAACACATCCGGATTCTGCGCCGTCCCGCGAATGATCGGCCGGTCAGGGCTCAGCGCCCGCTGCCTCGCCTCAATGATGAATTTATCGTCCACCATGGCGCGAATCGTTTCGTCGCCGATGGGATAAATCTTGCCAACTTCGTGCGAAGTCCTGAAACCATCGAAGAAATGAACGAAAGGTATACGGGACTCTAGCGTGGCCACCTGTGCCACCAGCGCCATGTCGGCGACCTCTTGCACTGAATTTGAAGCCAGCATCGCCCAACCCGTCGACCGCACCGCCATCACATCCGAGTGGTCGCCAAAAATCGACAACGCATGAGTAGCCAGCGTCCGTGCAGTCACATGCATCGTCGCCGGGGTCAGCTCACCGGCAATCTTGAACATATTTGGAATCATCAGCAGCAAGCCCTGCGACGCGGTAAACGTCGTCGCAAACGCTCCGGCCTGCAACGCGCCGTGCAACGCGCCAGCGGCCCCGCCCTCGCTCTGCAGCTCTTCCACCACCGGCAACGCGCCCCAAATATTCTTCTTCCCCTCCGACCGCCATTGATCGGCCCACTCCGCCATCGGAGACGAGGGGGTAATGGGGTAAATGGCAACAACTTCCGAGAGACGATAGGCCACCGAAGCAGCCGCTTCGTTCCCATCCAAAATCACCATCTTGCCAGCAGTCTTCTGTTCACTCATTCGGTTTTCCTCGCAGCGCGGCCCAGGGAAATCTCCGCTGCATCGAGTCTCATCTCCGGGGTGGAGAGTCGCAGTGATGAGTGACACAGGCTGACATGGCTTTATCATAATGCGGTACAATGTACTATATCTCAATCCCCGCGTGTCGGCGCCCCACATCTCGATTCTGAGATGTGCGACTGCATGAACCTGATCTGAGCAATCCCCGCTAATTTGCTGACTGCCTATGCCCGTGCAACGGACGCTCACTTGCTTCCTCACGGTGGTGTCTAATGTTTCTGGAGACCCCAGATGCAACTGAACCGCCTCTGCGCCATCGCCGCATTTCTTTCCCTCGCTTGCTCTCTCCCAGCCCGCGCCGCCTCTCCCGCCGTCGGTCAGCCCGCGCCCCCGCTCGCTTTCACGCAGCTTTACGGCGCTCCTGAAGGCACAAAGACCGATTGGCCCTCCCTCCACGGCAAAGTTGTCGTCCTTGAATTCTGGGCCACCTGGTGCGCGCCGTGCATTGCCGAGATTCCTCACCTCAACGCGCTCGCCGCCTCGGTCGCCGCCTCGAACGTGCAGTTCATCTCCATCGACGACGAAGACCCCGCCGTGGTCAAAGCCTTCCTCGCAAAAAAGCCCATCGCCGGCTGGGTTGGCCTCGTCGACCCCAAAGCAAAGCTCTTCGAAAGCTACAGCGCCCAGCTCCGCCCCACCGCCATCGTCGTTGACACGGAAGGCCGCGTCGCCGCCTCGCTCAACGCCGACCTCATCACCGGCGATCAGTTGCTCTCCCTCGCCGCCGGCAAACCCGTCGCCTTTCCAGAAGACAAGGAAGCCGCCGTCCGCGACAGAATCCTTCAGCAAGCCAAGGCGGCAGCAGCCGATCCGTCAGCCTCTGCCGACACCAAAACCATTCGCCCCCTCTTCGAGATCTCCATCTGGCCCGGCGACCCCGATGGGCAATTCTCCATCACGATGCACATCCGCAGCGACGGCTCGGGCTACTACTATGACGTCAAAGACGGCCCCCTCCCGCTGCTCTACCAGATGATCGCCGGCGTTCCCAAGAGCCGCCTCATTTTCCACGGCGCGGTACCCTCTGCAAAATACTCCCTGCGTATCAGCCTGCCCAACTCCAGCCTCTCTGATATCGCCCCCGCCACGCAACTCGCCCTTGCCTCAGTCGGCAACATGAAGCTCAGCCACGTCGCCACCGAAGAAGATGCTTGGGTACTGCAAGCCACTTCCAAAGCCGCCACCCTGCTCAGTCCCACCGCGTCCCAGCATGGAAGCATCTGCTTCTACAACCAAATGAACAATAAACTCACCATGGTCAAGACCTCTCTCGACGGTTTCGCTCCCCGCCTTGAAGAAGCCCTCGGAGCCCCGGTCGTCAATGAAACCGCCATTCCCGGCGAATTCGATGCCACCCTCGATCTCCCCAAAGGCGACGCCGACGCCATCAAAGCCGCTCTCGAAGCCAATCTCGGCCTCACCCTCGTCAAAGCCCGCCGCAGCATTGACCGCATTGTCCTCGATCCCCTTCCGGACCCGAACCCATCGCCCGCAAAAGCCGCGAATCAACCTGGTCAACCCGACAAGCCCGCCCTCGTCCCCGGACAGCAAGTCCAATCCATCGCCGTTCCCAGACAATAGACCCTGCTTCGCCATCCGTGACCAGGAATCGCTCGCGAGCTGTCTCCCAAATAACCAACCAAACAAGTAATATGGAAAGACTACCGAACCCGAGGTCCCGCATGCCCTCTCGACTTCTCGTGCTCGCAACCGTGCTTTGCTTGTCTTCCGCCCTGTTCGCACAATCGGACGCCCCCAGGCGCTTTCAGCTCTACGGCGGCTACAGTTTCCTGTCCAACTCCCTCAACGGTGTAACCGGATACCACCAGGGACTCAGCGGATTCGATGCCTCCCTGGCCGTCCCCCCCTGGCGCCGCCTGCGCTTCAAAGTCGACTTCGCGTCCTACCGCGGAACCAACCTCGGCGCTCCGCAACACCCGTACTTCATCTTCGCCGGCGGCCAATACTCCGTGCATATTCGAAAAGAAGCCATTTACGCCGAAGCATTGATAGGAGAAGGCGGCGCCAACCAGACCTGGGCTGCCGGCAACGCCATCGGCCAAACGGCGTCCTTTGCGTCCCTCGTCGGGGGCGGATTCGACACGCCCCTCACCCGCCGCATCGCCTTTCGGGTCAGCGCCGGCTATCAGTACTCCTACTTTGCCCTCCAATACCCACATACGGAAGTCCCCTACCGGATTCCCGGCCTCCCCACCAACTTCGGCCGCCTCTCCAGCGGATTGGTCTGGAAGTTCTAAAAACAGCTTGCTGAAAGACCACATTTCAATGCGGATGCGCGAAAGGGCACGACTTCAGAGCTTGCCCTGAGCGTAGTCGAAGGGACCTGATCAAGCCAATAGAAAGAGTCGGGATTTATAGGCTGCGGAGAAACTCCTTCGGACGGTAGGCCCGGGATTTATCCACGGCATAAAGCCAATTGAATGAACCAGGGCTTCAGCACATGAGGTATGTTTGTGAGGGATTTCGGCCAAAATTTGGCCTATTTCCGCAGCCTGCTTAGCCCCTCCAACCAACCCTGAAGAATTGGATCAGTCCGGCGGTGGAACCGCGGCTCCATCCCAGTCGTCGAGACAATTCGAATCAAGCAGAACAACACGGTTCCGTCCCGTCGCTTTGGCCGCATAAAGGGCATGATCGGCAACCGCCAGCAGGGCTTCAGCCGCAGCCGGCCCCTTCGACGGGTTAAACAGAGTTGCGCCCAGGCTGCAGTTGACCTTGAACTCGGATTCACGCGCGCGCACCTGCAGATTTGAGATGGAACCGTGCAGCGTGGCCAGCCTGTGTTCGACAAACTCTGATGGTATATCGTTCAGAATCAGCAGGAACTCTTCTCCGCCGTAGCGTCCTGCGTGGTCATAGGGACGAATGGCGGCGGCGACCGCGGCGGCAAACCAGCGCAATGCGTCATCCCCTGCCAGGTGCCCATAGGCGTCGTTGACGCGCTTGAAGTGGTCCAGGTCCACCAGCGCAACCACCATGAAAGATCCTTTGCGGCAGGCGCGGTCAATCTCCGCCGTCAGGGCGCGCAGAACTGCGACGCGATTGAACAATCCAGTCAACCCGTCGTGGGTGGCCTGGATGCGCAACTGCTCACGGCTGTCCTCCAGTTCCTTGGTGCGCTTGCGAACCAGGTCTTCCAGTTCTCGGCTCCGCGCGCGCAGGTGGCGCGCACGGGCCTGGTCGACCAGCATGAGCAGCAAAAGGGCAGCCAGGCCACAGAGGACAAGGAACCACCAGTTCCGCCACCACGGCGGAAGAATCTTCACATCGAACAACCCCGGCGACGAAGAAGCATCGAGTGCCGCGTTCTGCGCCATTGCTTCTAACGTGTATTCGCCGGGCGGAAGCGCGGTGAAGACGGCAACCCCATCCGGAGCTTCGATCCAGTCCGGCTGCAATCCCTTCATCCGATAGCGGAAGACCAGCTCGCTGCGGTTGCGCATCTCGGGAGACGAGATTTGGAAGCGCAGCGGCACGGAGGACCACGGCAGTGTGATCTCCTGGGCGCCGGCAAAGTTGGCGTCTCCCCTGCGGACTGCGGTGACGGAGGCCGTAATCGGCGAGGGGTCGAAGATCCGCTCCGGATGCAGCAGGTGAGTCACTCCGCCGCTGGTGCCAACCCACATCGAACCGTCCGGACTGATGCTGAAACCCCCTTGGTCCACATCGTTCCAGATCAGGCCGCTTTCCTGGTTTAAGTGACGCCAGTGACTGCCGTTCCACACCACCAGCCCGGAGTCGGTGCCCAGCCACACCCAGCCGCGCTTGTCGACTTCGATCGCGAGTGGCGCCAGGGCGCGAAAGTCGGCTGGAAGTTCCAGCGCCCCGGCCTGCAGGCGATCGCCCTTCAAGGTCAATCGCCAGGTCCCGTCGTCCCCGGTAACCCAGAATGCCCCATCCGGAGCACAGGACATTGAAAGCAGGGATCCGCGCAAACTGGGGAGGCCGTCGATCGGCGGCGCCGTCCAGGCGCCACCCTTGAAGCGCAACATCTTGTTCCCACCCAGAAACCATAAGTCTCCATTGGAGGCTTCACAGCCCTTTTCGACGCGGGCCGCTACCCCCAGCAACGGATCAAGGGCTGTGACCCGCTGCGGCGTGGATTCGAGTGCATCCGCCGCCCGCATGTACAACCCCGCTTTGGTGGGAAAGAAGATGCGCCCAGTCGAATCCTGGAAGCTGGTGAGGATGAATGCCGGGATATGCCCTGTCACTACAGTGCGGCCAGACTTTTCGTCGATGCGCAGCACGTTGCCGGAAAATGTCCCGGCCCAGAGTGAACCGTCACGATCGGCGCCCATGGTGCTGACCTGGCCATACGTCCAGGAGTGTCCGGTGAAGAGTGGCCCTGCCGCTCCGCTGCGCGGATCGATCCAGCCCGGTCCCTCTTCCGTTCCAACAAACACACGGCCCACACGGGTTGGGAGCACCGTCCAAACCACAGGAGAAGGCAGGCCCTGAACTTCGCCCCACCCCTCCCAGTCCTCGTAGCCGATCCAGTGGTAGAGTCCCCGTCCCAGGCTGCCCAGCCACAGGTCGCCGGCCGAATCGAAAGCCATGCCGGTGATGTGGTTGCTGCGCAGTCCGTTGGCGGAGCCAATCAATCGCCAGTGGTTTCCCTCCCATCGCGCTATACCGTTCTTAAACGGAATGAGCACGCGGCCTTCGCGATCCTCAATCAGCGACATCTGCCGGACAACGCTCTCGAGATTGGGATCGGGAAGGTTACGACCCACAAAACGAGCGGCTCCCCGCAAAAGAGCAACCATCTGGTGCTCCCCAGCCGCCCACAGTGTGCCCGAGCGGTCGAGAAAAACGGAATGCCACTTCGTCTCGGGAACACCCTTGCCCATTCCCCATTCCCTGACCATGTCCGGGCGTGCAACCGGCCAGGAACAAAGTCGGTTGCCGCAGCCCGCCCACGCCACCTGATTGCTGGGCCCGTCGCCGACCACGTTTACGCTCACAAGTGCGCCAAGCTCCGGCATGGCCGACCTCTGCGCAGCCGAAAAGACAGGTGTATACGCGAGCATCGCGCCCTGCGCATCGTGTTCCAGCCGATAGACCTCGGACCCGTCAATCACCAGCAGGGAACGCGCGTCCACTGCGACGATGTGCTGCGCTTCCTCTACATGAATGGGGCTCTTGCCGGCGGCCAGGAATCCCTGCCCGTCCCAGCGGTAGAGATTCTCTTCCGTGCCCACCCAGACGGTGCCGTTGGGGTCGGCGTAAATGTCCTGGATGTCGCGATCGAGAATTCCCTGCTGCTGGCCATACTTCTCAAACCGCGAGCCGAGAAACCGGTAAACTCCATTTTCTGTGCCCATCCAGATGAACCCGGAACGGTCTGTCGTCATCCCCTCGATCGACATGTTCCCCAGCCCTTCGAACTGGCGGTAGGGGTGAAAGACGTACTCCTGCGCCTGAATGCCGGCCGCGAACGCCAGGCAACATGCCCATGCACGAATTGAACCGGTTCGCAGCAAACTGCCCGCTCCGATAAGAGATCCAATTGGAATCGTCTGGCACCGATTCTAGCGGCAAATTGAGGGAGGTTCTACATTTACCTGCTGGATCACGACCAAATTTTGGCACTTTCTGAACCCGCAGGAGGATGAAACTCTGGGTGCCCCATCCATCGCGCCCTTTGCGATGGGTGGGAGAGCACAAAGTTCAACCCTCGGCCATCGGGTTTTTCCATCCTCCGTCCTGTTTCTTGTTAGACGGACGGCTCCAAAGCCTCAAGCATTGCCTCTGTGGTGGTGATGGGAGGCAGGCAAGCGCGCCCCAGGCAAATCAGCGCCCAGGCCTCAACTCCAACCGGGGGCTGAATCTTGAGCAGTGTCTCAGCCAGAACTTCCGGGACGCCGCCGGGAACCAGTCGAAAAGGTGCAATGCGCATCACCGTCTTGTTGATGGCGAATCGCGCGACGGCCAGCGCTTCCAGGCGCGCTGCTTCGGGGCCGGACCCGACCACGACAACCTGCACCGGGTCGAGCAGCATGCGCTCCAGCGCCAGCCCATACGTGCCCGCATACAGGCCAAAATGCTCGACAATCCCGGCAAACGAGTCAAGCGTATCTTCGGCGATCTCGCGATAGTCCGCGCGGCCATTGAGCGCTTCAAGCCGCAGCAGTGCGGATGCGGCGCTGGGATTGCCGGCCGGCGTGGGCGTGTCCTGCAGCGGCTTGCGGCGCGCGCCCAGTGCTCCCAGCGGCATCGCGCCGTCCTCCGGGGCGGCTGTATCGTAGAACGCTCCGGCGGTGCGGTCATAGAAGCGCGCAATCATCGCATCGGCCAGCTTGACCGCCGCGTGATAGTACCGCATCTCTCCGCTGGCCAGCCAGCCGTCGACACAGGCATGCACGGTAAAGGCGTAATCGTCGAGCGTGCCGGCAACTTTTTCCGTAGGCTCGACTCCGCGCGGATAGGCAATCACGTGATTGAGCGTTTCAGCCCCGTCCCACGCTCCGCCCAGCAGGCGATCCAGCGTGCGCAGCGCAAACTCCCACGCCGAATCCATGCGCAGCACCCGCGCCGTCTCCAGGTACGCCCGTATGGCCATCGCATTCCAGCCGGTATAGAGAGTCTCGTCGATGAATGGAGTGGGGCGAAGCCGCCGCGCCGCCAGCAGCTTACGCCGCGCGGAATCAAGCAGCGACCGCAGTTCATCTTCTTTCTTGCCCGCTGCCTCGGCAACTTCAGCCAGCGTTCTGTTCACATGGAGCACGTTCTTCGCCGGGTTGTGGTGCATATCGCCCAGTTCGCCAATGTCCCAGTAACTCGCCGCTACCTCAAGTTCGGCGGGATCGAGCACCGCGCGCGCCTCTTCCAGCGTCCACGTGAAGTAGTCGCCGTCATCGTCGAGATTGATGTCGGCGTCCTGCGATGCATAGAACCCGCCCCGTTCGCGATCCGTCATCCAGTCGTCGAGCCAGTGAACAATCTCCACCGCGGTCTCCAGGAAATCCGGGCGGACAAAGCTCTGGAAGCCGTGCACGTAGTTGCGCAGCAGCTCGGTATTGTCATAAAGCATCTTCTCGAAGTGCGGAACCACCCAGCGCTCGTCCACGCTGTAGCGATGAAAGCCGCCGGCCAACTGGTCGTAAACGCCGCCGCNNGCCACTTCGAGCAGCAGGTCGAGCACCGCCGGATGCGGAAACTTGGGCTGCGAACCAAAGCCGCCGTTGCGCGGGTCAAATTGATTGATCGCCGCGGCCGCAATCTTGTCTACCAGCGAAAGCGTGAGTTCGCCCCCGCGCCCTGAGAACGACTCGTTGTGTTCGATCGCCGCCATCACGCTGCCGGCGGAATCGAGCGCTTCCTCGCGCCGCTCCCGCCACACCTGCGCCATGGTCAGCAATACGCGGCCAAAGCCGGGGCGTCCGTAGCGGTCGTCGCGGGGAAAATAAGTGCCGCCAAAGTAAGGCCGGCCGTCGGGCGTAAGAAACGCGGTAAGCGGCCAGCCGCCCTGCCCGCTGATGGCCGCAACCGCGGCCTGGTAGCGCGCGTCCACATCGGGCCGCTCGTCCCGGTCCACCTTCATGGCCACAAAATGCTCGTTGATGAGCCGCGCCATCTCGGCATCTTCATACGACTCGCGGTCCATCACGTGACACCAATGACACCACACCGCGCCAATGTCCAGCAGGATAGGCTTGTCTTCCGCCTGCGCGCGCGCAAAGGCCTCTTCGCCCCACGGATGCCACTGAACAGGTTGATGCCGTGCGGAACGCAGATAAGACGATGCGGCTTTTTCGAGCAGGTTGCAGTGCGCGTGCTCAACTTGTTCGGGCGTTGGGAAAACGTCCTCGTGCATGGCTTGAGCATAACATTGCTTCAACAAAGCTGAAGGTAGCGTCTCCCCTTGAACGTAGCGCGGCTCTCCAGACCGGGGTCCCCGCGGACAGGTCTTCGTCCGTGGGGTGGTAGACCCGCTGTACCGCGGACGTCCACCTCCGCATCTTCCTCCCTCCTTTTAGAATCCAAATCCCGTTCCATTCGAGATTCCAAATCCCATTGCCTCCATCCCACCCCAATAGCCCACTTTCGTGGGACTGTGCAGCGATTGCTTCGCGTAGTAAGCTGTTTCCTTGGAGTGTCCCCCTATGAGTTCAGTCCGGATCGGCAACAGGCTTGTCGGTGACGATCAGCCGTGTTTTATCGTTGCGGAAATTGGCATCAACCACAATGGCAACATCGACCTTGCGAAGCGCCTCATCAGCGTGGCCATCGCGGCCGGCTGCGACGCGGTCAAGTTCCAGAAGCGCACCATCGATGTGGTCTACACCGCTGAAGAGTTGGCGAAGCCGCGCGAGAAT
>PMWR01000206.1 GCA_003166055.1 Acidobacteriaceae bacterium | reverse complement strand
ATGGCCAAAGCGCCGCACATACCCGTCTCATGCTGGAACTTCTACTTCTGCGTTGACTCCATCAAGGCGGCCATTCAGCGTGTCGAATCCGGCGGTGGGAAGGTCTTGAACGGTCCGGTCCAGGTGCCCGGTGGCGGCTGGATCATCAACGGCCAGGACCCTCAGGGAGCCATGTTCTCTCTCGTCGGCAGCGAATAAATCGCAGCCGAGCAGAATTCGGAGAGTAGCGCGGGTCTCCAGACCCGCTGTACCGCGGACGTCCACGTCCGATGGGTGGGAAAGCACAAAGGCAAACCATCGGCCATCGGGTCTTCCAAGCTGTTTCTGCTACACCCAGGCCGTAGCCAGCATCGCCAGCCCCACCGCGGAAAGCTTCAACCCATCCGCGCGGTCTTTGAAATAGCGCTCATTGATCTGCCCATAATCCAGTTGCTCAATGTAATTGAACCCCGCGCGCCGCAGCTCGGATTCCAGCTCTTCCGGCGTAAAAAAGAGCCGAAACGGCTCTCCGGCAGCGGCAACGCGCCCAGCCAGCGCCTCAAACGCGGTGCGCCCAGCCGCGCTCAGCGTCTCCGGTGGAACCGCATAGTCGAACCCCACACCGCTCCCGGCCGGCAGTTGGCCGATCGTTTCCAGCGATGTCCGAAAGGCCTTCAGCGTCAGGTAGGGAATCACCCCCAACCAGCCGAAGAACGCGGGCAGCNNAGCGGCACAAACGTCAGGTTGCCCGGCACCTCCAGCCCCGCCCCGGCCAGCATCTTCCGTTTCCACTCCTGCGTAGCGGGAAAGTCCACTTCAAACACTCTTAGCCCGTCAAACGGGTTGCGCCATGCAAACGTGTCCAGTCCCGCCCCGAGCACCACGTACTGCGTCACGCCCCGCCCCACGGCAGCCGCAAGTTGGTCTTCCACATACCGGCTCCGCACCGCCATGAAGGCGCGAAAGTCCCGCCCCACCGGGTGCATCGCGCGCTCCATCTGCCGTGGGAAGCCCGAACCAACCAGCCGCACCGCNNAGAGCTGTCTTGCTGGCGCGGCCTGTCTCCATATTTCTGTCTCCACAATCCGGAGTCTAAATCACCCTGAATTCCCACCCCTGCGCCGCGTACCATAATCTCCATGAGCTGGATTGGATGGGCACTTCTCTCCGCCGTCTTCGCCGCGGCCACTGCGCTCCTGGCCAAGGTGGGCGTGGCGCATGTCGACTCGAACCTCGCCACGGCGCTGCGCACCACCGTGGTCCTGGTCTTTGCCTGGGGCATCGCGCTGGCGCTCGGCAAACACGGCGAAATCCGNNTCCTGGCTCTGCTACTTCCGCGCCCTGCAACTGGGCCCTGCCTCGCGCGTTGCCCCGCTCGACAAGCTCAGCGTTCCGCTGGTCATGGTCTTCGCCTGGCTGCTGCTCGGCGAAAAACTAACCGCCCCCGCCGTCATCGGCGGCCTGCTTATCACCGCCGGAGCAGTGGTTATGGTCCTCGGATAAGAACAGCTGGGTGTCCCTAGGCGAAAGGGGAAAATAATCCGAAAAACTCCCCACACTTTTGCCGATAATTAACCCCATTTGGCGCACAATCGTTTCATAGCACCAAATAGAAACCCAGGGCTACCGGGCAAACGCCCGTAACCCCTTTGCTGTCTATTATCTGCAAAGAACTCCATTGGAATCAACCGCTTACAGCGCACCCTGTGCCCTATCCCATTGAAAAACAAGGTACTTCTTTGCAGAGACGGGGGGGGAGGGGTATAACCAAGTGGGTACGGACACCGAACCCATGNNATCGACGCCGACGACGTCATCGAATCCGAAGCCGGCGTCACCATCGCCGAGATCTTCGCGCGCCACGGTGAACCCGCCTTCCGTCAGCGCGAGCATGAAACCATCGCCCGCCTGGCCGCCGGCGATCGACTGGTCCTCGCCCTCGGCGGCGGCGCCATCGAGCTCGCCTCTACCCGCACCCTCCTGCTCAACTCCCCCGCCACGCTCCTCATTCATCTCGAAATCGAATTCTCGACCACCCTCGCCCGTTGCCGCGGCACGGAGCACATCCGTCCCGTCCTCGCCGACCAGGTTAACCTCGCCGCCCGCTACCACCACCGCCTCCCGCTCTACCGCACCGCCCATCTCTCGATTCAAGTCGACGCGCTCACCCCCGAGCAGGCCGTCGCCGCCATCCTCCAGGCCGCCCATCTCGATTAACTGGAGCCCGCGGAAGGAAAACCACCCCAAATTCCCTTAAACCATCTAGTCGTCCAAGGATTTTATTCGTAGCCCGGCAAAATCAAATCGTGAAATACTGCCAGCGGCCCGCTGAAATCCTGCTCAAGCCAAAAGGAGACCCCTGCAATGGCTACCCCTTGCTGCCCCAAATGCGAGCACACCAGCTTTCTGCGACACCAACGCCCAAGTTTGAACGCCTGGCTCATCTCTTGCTCAAAGTGCGGCGCCGTTGTGGGCGCCCTGCCCATCAGCTTGAAATCAACCGGCAAAACATCCGCCAGCACCGGGGCCACAGGTGGCAAAACCGCTGCCAACGATTGGGAGGCGAGGACTTAGCAGGATTGGAGGCAGAGTTGAACGCGCTTGCCTGACAACGAAGATGCACTCATACGGCAGGCATCGAGACCCGCGCCCATTCGTGCCCCGCTCCAATCGGCATCCCACAGCCCTTAGCCAGGAAGCATGTCCCGGCATGGCGGCGCAATATCTGGTGATCGCGCCTCGCAATTCCGCCGTCCCACTCCCATCTTTTTGAGCTTGCTATCATCAAGACAGGTTCCCGGCTGCAACGACCTCCGGGTTCTTCTCTTGAGGATCGCAACTGCTCCCATGACTCCCGTCTCACAGGCCCCAGCGCTACCAGAGCTCGCCACCCCAGACCTCGTCACGCCCGCCGCTCCAGGCCTCGCCCACGCGCCGGGTCATCTTCATGCCCCCAGCCCCGGCGCCACGGCCACGCTCATTCACGACCTGCGCGAGCTCTTCAAGGTCAAAGTCGTCGGCATGGTCCTGGTCACCGGCTGGGGCGGCTTTTACCTCGCCTCCATGCAGTCGGGAATCTCCAGCGTGCAGCCCGGCCTGCTCGACGCGCTCTTCGGCATCGGCCTGGTCTCCGCCGGAGCCGGAGCGCTCAATGAGGCCCTTGAGCGCAAAACAGACGCGCGCATGATCCGCACCGCGCAGCGTCCGCTTGCGTGCGGCCGCTTTTCGCTGGCCGAAGGCATTTTGGCAGGCCTCAGCGCGATTATCCTCGGCGCAGTCTGGCTGCTCCTCCGCACCAATCTGCTCACTGTTTCACTGGCGCTGCTCACAGCCTTCTGTTACGTGGCCATCTACACCCCGCTCAAGCGCTTCACCACACTTGCCACCTTCATCGGCGCGTTTCCCGGCGCCATGGGCCCGCTGCTTGGCTGGACCGCCGCCCGCCCTCACATCGAGTGGCCCGCCGTCGCCCTGTTCGCCATCCTCTTTGTCTGGCAGTTTCCCCACTTCATGGCCATCTCCTGGCTCTATCGTGACGACTACGCCCGCGCCGGCATTCGCATGTTGCCCGTCGTGCAGCCCGATGGATGGTCCACCGTCGCTGAAGCCCTGTTCTTCGCCGTGGTCATGATTCCCGTCAGCCTCGTTCCCTGGTATCTCGGCGTCGCCAACCCGGTCTACGCGGTACTGGCTGTCCTGCTCGGCCTGCTCTACCTGGCCTATACCATCCGTTTCGCAGGAATTCTGCACGCCAAAGACGAGACCGAAAGCCGCATGCTGGCCCGCGATCTGCTCAAAGTCAGCGTCCTCTACCTGCCCTTGCTCTTCACCACGCTCATGCTCTGCGCCACAAAGCAGCACTAAGGAACCCGAACACCATGACGACCACTGTCGCCCCCTCGTCGAGCACCCGTCCCGCCATCGCCGCCATTCTCGTTATCAGCGCCGCGGCCACNNTGAACGGCCTCAGCGCCACCGCCCTGCTCATCGGATACACCTTCATTCGCTCCCATCGCGTCCAGGCCCATCGCGCGGCCATGATCACGGCGTTTATCTTCTCCACACTATTTCTCGTCAGCTACATCGTCCACCATGCCCTGCACGGCGACGTCCGCTACCCCCACGACGCGCCTCTGCGCATGGTTTATCTGCCCCTGCTCGCCAGCCACATCGTCCTGGCCATTGTGGCGCTACCTCTTGTCCTCGTGACCTTCTTCTTTTCGCTCACCGGCCGCATCCGTCAGCATCGCAAGGTCGCCCGCTGGACCTTCCCACTCTGGCTCTACGTCTCAGTCACCGGAGTGATCACTTACGTGATGCTGCGCCTCGCGCAAGGCTAGGATGCGGGTTAGGTAGTATGGTTTCTTGAAAGTCCTGTATCAGTAAAGAGCTGTCATCCTGAGCGGAGTTTGGCGCGTTCTTTGCGACAAACGGAGTCGAAGGACCTGCTTCTGCATTTCGGGACTCAACACAGGTTTTACATAGGAACGACCATGCCCACCACCCCCAACCCGGACGACGGAACCCGCCAGCTCCTCCGCTGGGGCGCGTCCATGCTCGGCACGGGTCTGCTGGCCGGTCTGCTGCTTCAGACCCTGCTGGGCGGTTTTTCACCCACCGGCGCCAGCACCAATACCGGCTGGTTCGCCCTCATTGTCGCTTTGATGTGTATTCCCTTCGGCGGCCTGCTCCTCGCTCTAGGCGTAGCCAAATGGCTGCGCAACCGCCGCATCGCCCGTTCGCGCTAAGAATTGCGCGAACCTCACTCCGGCTGCCCCGGCGTCCGCTCCTTCACTTTGTACCCCTCGGGCACCTGAAAGAGCGCCGGATCAGGCTCCCCGCGTTCAATGTCGGTCAACTCCATCGTCGATGTGCCGACCCGCGGATCGTCGTTGATGCTCATCACCGGGATCCCCAGCGCGGTAGAGAACCACGTCTCGTGGATCACAGTGAGCGGCTGGTCGTTGCCCTCCCTGCCTGCCGGAATTACCCGCGTGGTGCGCGTCCCCTTCGCTTCCACGCCATTGATCGTCTTCATTCCCAAATCTTCCACTTCCGGCTTGGGCATTCCTGTCCTGACCGTCGGCATCGAGGGCAAATTTGCCGAAACCGGCGGCGCTTCAACCCGTTGGATCTCGCGCGGCTCAGGGAAATGATTCACCATTGCTTCTTTTGAACGCGAATTCCAGCTGATGTTGACCCGGTTCACAGGATCGTTGACATTGACAAAAACAAAACCCGCTGCCTCTCCCTCCGCGCCTGGCGCAACTTCGGACCGATTCTCGCGATACGTCCTTCCGCTCGAATCGCGCGCCTCTTTCATAGTGGTCACGCGCGTGATCGTGGTGCCGTTCGCCAGTTTTTGTACGCGCGTCGTCTTGCGGGTCGCCGTATATGGCTCCAGGTTTCTGCCTACGGCGCCAGACCCGACGCCAATTCCAACTCCCACGCTTCTAACGGGAACAGAAGTGGATATCTGCGCCACCAATGCCTGGCTCGACACGAGCGTCAGCGCAACACCCGCAAAACTCAACACAACCTGACCAATTCGCATATTCCCCCTTCCCCAAAGAGCCGATGATGCCATTTTGACGCCGTTCCCCTTTGAAAGCAACCGGAATTGCCGCTGATTTGTGTGAATTGCGGGCAAATATCAACCGCAGCCCATCACCGCCGTCTGCTATTCTTTCCCCTTACTGGAGTGCACCAACATGGCAAGAAGCGTGAACAAAGTCACCCTCTTGGGCAACGTAGGCAAGGACCCCGAGATTCGTTCCACCGCAGGCGGCAACATGGTAGCCAACTTCACCCTGGCCACCAGCGACAACCAGAAGGACGCGCAGGGCGCCTGGCAGGAACGCACCGAATGGCACAACCTGGTCGCCTTCAAACGCACCGCGGAAATCGTCCGCGATTACGTGAAGAAGGGCTCCAAGCTCTACATCGAAGGCAAGATCACAACCCGCAGTTGGGACGATAAGGAGTCCGGCCAGAAGCGCTACAAGACCGAGATCCTGGTCAACGAACTGGTCCTGATCTCCGGTCGCGACGACGCCTCGGGCGGCGGCGGATACAGCCGCGGAGCAGGTTCTTCCAGTGCGGCCAGTTCGTCAGCCGGCTTTGACCAGCGCCCTGCATCCGGCGCACCCGACGACTACACCCATTCGACCGAAATCTCCGACGACGACATCCCGTTCTAGCACCGACGGTGCGAATCGATCTAACGGAGGGAGCAGGGGCCGGGGTACCCACAACGTGGGTCGAGGCCCCTGAATTCCGCGTGTCAAGGGGCACGGCCTTTAGGCCCGGGCTTCTCAAGGCGCCCAAACCCAAACCGACGAAAGCTAACAGCCGGGTGCCCCAGGTCTCGACTTTGAGACCTGGGAAGCCAGCTCAAAACTGACAACTTAAAACTTAAAACTGACANNCCGTCAATCCGCACCCTCACCGCCCTCCGCCTCAGCCTTGTGCTTCGCCGGCTCCGCCTTCCCCGCATCCAGATGGTCCCAGTTGATGATCGCGTTGAATCCCAGCGCATAAGTCCCCTGCGTCTGCCAGCGCCAGAAAGGCCGCAGCGCGAACATCACCACGTGTCCCTGTCCGAGCGGCTGGTCGATGGCCAGGGCGCGCCCTGAAAGCGCCTGCCCGCCCGCCAGTTCACCAGAAAGCAGCATCTGGTCCGGCTTCGCGGGAAATTGCATCACCACCCGCGGCGCCGGAGCCGTCTCCTCCGCATTCGGCCCGCCCCCGCCCATCGCTCTTTGCGCGGCCATCGCGTCCGCCGCTTGCGAAGGCAGTCCCTTCGGCTCAGCCGGCGCGTCGTCCGCCTCGTATGGCGACAGCGTAATCGGGACCGCATTGGGCGTAATATCCGCGCCCACCCCCGGAACGGACGCAGGGCCAAAGCCAAACCGCCCGCCGCCGCCGCGCGTCGTGAGCACAGGGTCCTGCGAGAAATAAACCGGCATCTGGTCGCCCGTGTAGCCGTAGACGATCGGCGACTTTTTATCTGAAATCATCCCGCGCATCAGCGCGCCCCTCGCAAAAAGCGTCGACGGATGTTCCACTGTAACCTGCGTGAGAATCCCGTAGTCCGGCAGAATCGTCGTCGTCGAGCCCTCCGTAATCAGCGTCCCGCCTGCCTGAACGAATTTGACCAGTTCGGCCAGCCCCTCAATCCCCATCCCGCCACGAATATCATCTGACGAATCCTCAACCCCCAGGTTCGGTGTCAGCTTCGTCTTCTTGTATGGAATCGGGTCAGGCCCGATCTTGGGAATCCCGTTCACTTGCGAAACCGAGCTGCCGCCAACCGATGGAAAAAT
The DNA here is from genome assembly GCA_003166055.1 of Acidobacteriaceae bacterium. Next base: position 18,823 of record PMWR01000206.1, on the reverse strand, counting down.
AATCACGTCGTACTTCGAGCGCAGATCTCCGTCGCGCAGTTTCTGGTCGGCAAAGTAGGTGTACGGAATGCCGTAGTGGTCAAGCGCCGCCCGCACCCAGCCCTCATCCTGCGTGCGATGCCACGTATGCACATAGCCAATCCGCGGGATGGTCAGCGGATGTGTCTTCACCGCGACCGATGGGGTCGCATACGCGATCAATCCAAGCGACTTGATCGAAGCCAGCACGCTCGTGTCCGCTGCCGCCGCATCGCGCAGGATAAATGCCCCGGCCCTCAGCGCATGCCCATCCACCGTGAAGTCCTCTTCCGCAGCCTCCATTTTCACGGCTGCATTCTTGAACCGGAAAGTCGCCAGCACGTTGTCCGTATTGTTATCCACCACCAGCACGGGCCCCGTACCGCTAATGACTCCAGGCACCGCGATATCCGCCGTTACTGCCGTCCCCGGCGCGCTCAGCGCGCTCTTGTCGGTCAGCTTGTGCACCGTCACATTGCGCATCAGCGGCATCGTCCATCCGGTATCGTCGTAAGGCAGCGGATTCGCAACCGGATAATTCTGCAGGCTGAAATAAAGATCCACCAGCGTGCGGTACGGCTGATCCGCGCGAATGATGTAGTCGCCCGCGGCCACCTTCGTTGTACCGACAGTCGCGTCCTCCTTGGCCAGCTCAATCTCCACGCCCTGGTGCCGCAGATCGTTCACCATCTCAGCCGCGTTCACCCGGTGCGCCTGTTCCGCGGGAATCACCCACCCATACACAGGTCCATTCTTTCCAATGTCCACGGCGCGCTTGTTCTTCATCCAGTAGTTTTCGAGATATAACTCTTTCTCCTTCGCAACCTTGTTGATCGCAAACAGAATCGCCGACTCCTGGATATTCACGTTATTGCGCGGACCCCACTTCACCGTGGGCAGCGGCGGATTCGGCCTGTACCACTCGCGGCTCGTCGTCGTTGGCGGCAACTGCAGCTTCTCCGTAACGTCCGGCCCATACGACTGCACTTCGTAGAAACGCCCAAACGAGTTATGCGTCTCCGCAATCCAGAACAGGTAGTTAGGCACCCATCCGTCGTAGAAGCCGTAAGTCCAAACGCCAGGCACATTGCGCTTGGTCATCTCCATCACTTCGGTTTCGGCCAGCATCCACCATTCGTCAATCGCAATCGGATCGAGCTGCGGATTGTACGGCCCGGTCCCCGTCGAGACGTAAAGATACGACTGCGCCTCGTGCAGATCGTGCAGCACTGTTGGATGCCACTCCAGCATGCCACCCGTGATGTTCTTGGTCAGATTGAGCAGTTGCCCCATCCCATCGCGATTGTTGTCGTGCGCAACGTACTTGCCCCAGTACATCAGCGGCGGTTTGGGCTTCTTGGTCTCCTTGCCGTAGTAATACGTGTCCACTTCCTTGTCGCGCCCATCTGTCTCCACCACCGGCGTGATAAACACGATGGCGTTGTTGCGAATCTCCTGAATGAACGGCGACTCCTCGACAATCAGCCGGTAAGCCAGCTCCACCAGCATCTCCGGCCCGCCCGTCTCCGGCGAGTGAATCCCCGAAGTAATCCAGTAAATCGGCTTCGACGTATGAATGATCTTCTGCGCCTCTGCCTCGGTCGTCTTGCGTGGATCGGTCAGCGCCGCCAGGTCGGCCTTCACCTTATCCAGATTCCTGATCGAATCCTCGCTCCCGATGGCCAGCACCACCATGTCGCGGCCCTCTTCTGACTTCAGCGGCAGCTTCCAGAACTTCGCCCGCGGAGAGTCCTTCGCCAGTTCCTCGTAATAGCGATTGATGTCCGCCGTGTAGTAAAGCTCGCCCGGCTGCCCCGGCATGGTGCCCAGAAACTTGAGCGGCGTCGGCACCTTCGAGCTCGCCGGCAGGTGATCGACAAGCTCGGTGGTAAATCGCGGGTCCGACAAGTACGACTTGATCTTGCTCGTATAATCCTCGTCGTTCGGTTGTTTCGCGGCGGCAGACTGCCCGGCGAGTGTGGATGCGGTGGCGAGCAGGAGGGCGCATGCGGCCGCCTGAACGCAAAGAATGCGGGGGCGGAGAAGGGAAGTGTTCGCGGTCATCCAACCAACCTACAACAGGACCAGCCGCCCCAGCCAGAAGTTTTCTCCACGATTCGTAGGGAGGGAAGCAGAAAAGCCAGTGCGAGCGGATAGCGAGCGTTTGGCCCCACCGCGGCTGGTTTTGCCATCCCCCAACCCCGGTCGCTATATTCTGAGCACTGGCCGTTTCCCATCTCCCGCCGCACAAGGGGTTCCCATGCCTGCCACTTTCCCGCGCCTCGCTCTTTTGATCGCTGTCACCGCCGCTGCCGTCCCTGCTCTCATGGCACAGCAGAACCCTTCATCGACCGACCTCAAATACCAGCTCCCTCCCGAGGTCATGGTCAAGCTGGTCGACGCGCCGCCCACGCCTACCATCAGCCTTTCGCCCGCGCACGCCGCGGGGCCGCGCCGCATCCTCATTGAGCAAAGTTCCTCGCTGCCCACCATCGCCGACTTGGCCGAGCCCGAGTACCGCCTCGCCGGCCTGCGCTTCAACCCCAAGCTCGGCGCGCAAAGCCGTACGCGCTACTTCGTCTCGCTCAAGCTCCAGGCGCTGCCCAAAACCGGCGCAACAACCAAGCCCGTTGAGAAGCCCATCGCCGGTCTGCCCGTCAAGCTCCACGTGATCTCCGCCCAGTGGTCCGCCGACGGCCAGCACATCGCTCTCGTGAATGCCGACTCCAGCCCCGAACCCGCCGGCCTCAGCCTCTGGATCGTCGACGTTGCGAAAGCCTCTGCCGCGCGCATCCCCGGTGTCCGCCTCAATGCCCTGCTCACCGATCCGGTTTCGTGGCTCAACAACACGTCTCTCGCCGTGCTGACCATCCCTGACCATCGCGGCCCCGTTCCCACCCATTCAGAAATCCCAACCGGTCCCGTGGTGCAGGAGAACGACGGCAAAGCCACCCCCGCGCCCACCTACGAAGACCTGCTCAAGACCCCCTACGACGAGAACGTCTTCGAGTACTACGCNNGCTTCGCCCGACGGCAAGTACGTCTTCACCGAAGAGCTGCACCGGCCGTTCTCCTATCACCAGCCGTACGAGCGTTTTCCCCAGCGCCGCGAAGTCTTCGCCATCGCAACCGGCGATACCAAAGTCCTTGACGACGCTCCGCTGATCGACAACCTGCCCATCGACCGCGATGCTGTCGAGCCCGGCCCCCGCGCATTCGGTTGGCGCGCCGATCAGCCCGCCACCATCTATTGGGTCAAGGCCGCCGACGGTGGCGATCCCAAGGCCAAGGCCGCAGTCCGCGACCGCGTCTATACGCTCGAAGCGCCCTTCACCGCAGAGGCCAAGTCCATCGCCGACCTCGAGATTCGTTACCGCGGCATCGCCTGGGGCAATGAGCATCTCGCCGTGCTGTTTCAGGGCCGCTGGAAGGATCGCAAAACCATCATCGCCGCGCTCGACCCGGCCACGGGCAAGCTTACCCAGCTTTATCAAGGCTCCATGCAGGATCGCTATCATGACCCGGGCCGCCCCCTGCTCGAGCGCAACCCGCAAGGTTTTCCGGTCCTTCAGACGACCCTAGCCAAAGACGGCATCTACTTCAGCGGCCAGGGCGCATCGCCCAAAGGAGACGCGCCTTTCGTCGCCATCATGCCCGTTAATGCCGGCAAAGATCCCGCCGAAAAACGCATCTGGCAATCCCAGGCGCCGTTTTATGAACTCGCCTCCGCCGTCATCGAAACTTCCAGTGGCGTCGAAATCCTCGCTCGCCGCGAGTCAGTAGACCAAAGCCCGAATTACTTCCTCACCGCCCCGATCTCCGACACCTCCGCCCCCAGCCAGTGGACCCAGGTCACCAGCTTCCCCAATCCCTACGCCGGCATTCCCATGCCCTCGCACCAGGTGCTTCACTACAAGCGCGACGACGGTGTCGACCTCACCGCCGACCTCTATCTCCCCGCCGGTTACAACAAATCCAAAGGCCCGCTGCCCACGCTCATGGAAGCCTATCCCGCCGAATTCAAAAGCCGCGCCGCCGCCAGTCAGGTCACCGGCTCGCCGTATGAATTCGTCCGCATCGGCGCGCTCGCCCCCGGCTTCTTCACGCTCACCGGCTACGCGGTTCTCGCCAACGCCGCCATCCCCATCATCGGCGAGGGATCCGCTGAACCCAACGACACCTACACCGAGCAACTCGTCGCCGGCGCCAAGGCAGCCATCGATGCCGGCGCAGCTACCGGCACAGTCGATCGCAACCGCGTCGGCGTCATGGGCCATTCCTACGGCGCCTTCATGACCGCCAATCTGCTCGCGCACAGCGACCTCTTCCGCGCTGGCATCGCCCGCTCCGGCGCCTACAACCGCTCGCTCACGCCCTTCGGCTTCCAGAACGAAGAGCGCACCTACTGGCAGGCCCCCGAGGTCTACTTCAAGATGAGCCCCTTCTCCTACGCCGACAAGATCAAGACCCCCATCCTGCTCATTCACGGCGAAGCGGACAACAACACCGGCACCTTCCCCATCCAGAGCGAACGCTTCTACGACGCGCTCAAAGGCGAAGGCGCAACCGTCCGCTTCGTTCTGCTCCCGCTCGAAGCCCACGGCTATCAAGGCCGCGAAAGCGTGCTGCACATGCTGTGGGAGATGGAAAACTGGCTCGACAAATACGTCAAGCCCGAGCAACCAGCAGTCGCGCAAAACTAACTCGTTGCCGGATGCTCCACCTGGGCGCGCACAACTTCTGGGTGCCCCATCCATCGGACGTCTTTGTTCTTGTCCGATGGGTGGGAGACCTCCAAGCCCAACCATCCGCCATCGGGCCTGCCGTCTTGTTTCTGATTGGCGCCACGGAGAATACACATGAGGCCTATCGGTTTTTTGCTCACCGGGATTGTCTTGCTCGCCGCACCATCCGTCGCAATCTCCCAGCCCGGCTGCGCCGAACCCTCCCTAAACCACATCCCGCAAAACCTCCTCGGCCCCGCGCAGGCCGCCATGGATCGCGATCTTCCCGAAATCACCATCCCTCAGCTTCAACGCCTCTATACCTCTCATAGGTACAGCGTCACTCAGGTTGTTGAGTGGTATCTCGCCCGCATCGCCCGCTACAACGGCGTCTACCGCGCGGTCCAAAACGTCGACGTGGAAGGCGCGCTCTCCATGGCCGCAGCCGACGACGCCGCGCTCAAAAGCGGCAACCCCCAGCGAGGCCTGCTCTGGGGCGTGCCAATCCTCATCAAGGCCAACACCAGCGTCAAAGGCTGGGTCACCACCGACGGCTGGCAAGGCTACTGCATTCCCGGCCATGAACTCATTGCTCCTCAGGACGCAACAGTAGTCGCCAAGCTGCGCGCCGCCGGCGCCATCATCCTCGGCCAAACCAACATGCCCGACTTTGCAGCCTCCGACACCACCCGCAGCACCGCTTTCGGCCGCACCGGCAATGCCTACGATGTACGCTTCAGCCCCGGCGGCTCATCCGGCGGTACCGTCACATCCATCACGTCCAACTGGGCCATGTTCGGCACTGGAACCGACACCGGCAATTCCATCCGCATGCCCGCTTCCACCAGTGCGCTGGTTGGAGTTTTCCCCACCCGCGGCCTTGTGAGCATCGCCGGCATCGCCCCGCTCGACTGGCTCCTCGATGACACCGGCCCCATCGCCCGCAACGTCACCGACGCGGCCATCGCGCTCACCGTCATGGCCGGCGAGGATCCAACCGATCCGCGCACCACTGGATCAACAGCCAAGGCCCAGCCCGGCCCCTACACCCAATACCTCAAACCGGATGCTTTGAAGGGCAAGCGCTTCGGTGTCCCGGCCTTCATCCTCCGCGGCACGGATACACCGTTTCAGGGTGTGCCCAACGCCGACCCCGACGCGGCCGCAGGCCGTATTCCACTCCGGCCCGAAACCCGCGCCGCCTTCATGCGGGCCATTGAAGGCCTTCGCGCCGCTGGCGCAACCGTCGTCATCGACGACGCGATTCTCCCCGACAGCTTCCCCAAAATGGTCGGCGACGTCAAAACCCTGCCCTACATCCGTGAAGGCACGGAGAACTTCCTCAAGACCTACGGCCCCGCGCAATATCATTCCGTGGATGAATACAAGAGGGTCACCGGCTCGTCGATTCCCGCCACCATCATCGGCGGTCCCGGCGACGCCGAGCATCTCAACAAGGCTCTCGCGCAGGCCGTGCTTGAAACCGATCCGCAGGCCGACGCCAACGTCTTCACGCCCCGCCGCAAAGCCATCGAAGCCTACGTTGAAGCCCTCGATCGTTTTCATCTCGACGGCTTCGTCTACCCCGCCGCCCAAATGCCCCCGCCCGATGAAACCATGCCCCAGGACGGCCAGATCAGCGGCGGTCCGCACAGCGATACAGGCTGGCTCAACGACATCGGCGCGCCTGCCGTGGTGGTTCCCGGCGGCTTCTATCCCGACGGCCTTCCCTTCGGCCTGGAAATCTCCGCGCGCTATTGGAAGGATGGCGACCTGCTCGGCTGGGCCTACGCCTACGAGCAAGCAACCAAATTCCGCCATCCGCCCGTCCTCGTGGAAAAAGGCCTGCTGCCCATCGAGCGCTAGCCGTGCCCGTTCTCCGACACGCAGTGGATGAAACTGGAGTCCATCCATCGAGCGTTCTTTGCTCGATGGGTGGGAAAGCACAAAGGCCCGCCATCGGCTATCGGGTATTTCAATCTTGCACTCGTGTTTCTTTCTAGTCGATGAAACTGGGTGCCCCATCCATCGAACGTACTTGGTTCGATGGGTGGGAGAGCACAAAGGCCCGCCATCGGCGATCGGGTATTTCAATNNTCCCGAATCCGCTTCGTAAAATCCTGGTCCTCCGCCGACTCCGGATTCATCGACTCAAGATTGACCTCAACATTCGCCAGCGCCCCCGCAACCGCAGCCTTCGCCAGCGCAATCGCCGTCGTCAAATCCGAGCTCATCTTGGGATTAGTGATCGCCCGCAGCCCGTTCGCAATCCGCTCCACTTCAACGGCTGCCTCGGCCACGCCAAGCGGCACGCTGGTAGCCTGTTCCAGCGCGGCCGAAATCGCCCGCCCGCCATCCGTCGAATCCTTCGCCGCTTTATACGCCTTCATCACCACGTTGTAGGCCTCGGCGTCCGCGTCGATAGCCGCCTTGAGCTCTTCGCGCAACTGCGCCAGCCGCGCAATCGCCTCACTGAGTTCGCTCTCATATTGCAGATAAGCCTTCTTGCCGCGCGACATCGAAGCAACCATCCCTGCCAACCCCGCCGCCATCGCGCCACTCGCCGCCGCCGCGCTCCCACCGCCAGGCGTCGCCGTTGGAGCCGCCAGTTGCTCAATAAACGGCTCAATCCCCGCTCGCAATCCACCAACAGCGGTTTTCCCGCCCATCACCGCCGCCAGCCGATTCTCCAGAATCAGCGATGAATCGAAATTTTCCACCTGCAAGAACCACTCCGCCGCCTGCTCCAGTGCCCGCTTCGGAATCAGCCCCACAATCTCGCTCGAAACCGGCGCAACCCCATATCGCGCCGCCTCGCGCTTCACAAACTCAAACACGCGATGAATTGGCGTCTGCTCAAAGTCCGTCAGGTTCATTGAAACCTGCGCCATCCCCCGCACCAAAAACCCCGCGCCCTTCACAAAACGGAAACCGCCCGACGAAGCCCTGACCGCTTTCGCAATCTTTTTCGCCACTTCAACATCGGCCGTATTCAAAAACACGTTGTAGGCAATCAGCGCCTTGCGCGCGCCCACCACGGCTGCTCCGGCCGTCGGATGAACACGCAACTCGCCGAAGTCGGGCTTNNTCGATGGGGATAAACGGCACCACGTCCGCCGCTCCCATCCTTGGGTGCGCGCCCGTGTGCGTAGTCAGGTCAATCAGCTCTGCCGCCTTGCCAACCCCGCGAATCGCCGCTTCCTGAATGGCGTCTAGTTCGCCCACCAGCGTAATCACGCAGCGGTTATGGTCGGCGTCCATCTCGCGGTCAAGCAGATAGACCCCCGGAATCTTCATGGCTTCGACAATGGCATCGACCTTCGCAGCGTCGCGGCCTTCAGAAAAATTAGGTACGCATTCAACCAGAGTGTTAGGCACGAGAAGAGGATAGCGAGCAGATAAGCAAGTCAGCAAGTCAGCGGGAGGGCAAGCCCCGGTTCGGCCGGGTTGGCTCCCGGGAATCCTGCGCTGTATCGTGAATGGGGGGAGTAATCCCGCAGGCAGGTGAGACCATGACAACTACGATGACTCCGACGATTCGCGCCCCGCGCGGCACCCAGCTCCACTGCAAAGGCTGGCAACAGGAAGCGGCCCTCCGCTGCCTGATGAACAACCTCGATCCCGAAGTCGCCGAGCGCCCTCAGGATCTCGTGGTCTACGGCGGCATCGGCAAGGCGGCCCGGAACTGGGAGTGTTTCCACGCCATCGTTCACGAGCTCGAGCACCTCGGCAACGAGGAAACGCTGCTGGTCCAGTCCGGCAAGCCCGTCGGCGTCTTCCCTACCCACGACATGGCGCCNNTTCGCCAAGCCGGGCGAGACAGGCACCTTGAAGGGAAAGCTCGTCGTAACCGGCGGTGTCGGCGGCATGGGCGGCGCGCAGCCGCTTTCTGTCACGTTGAACGGCGGCGTGGTCCTGGCCATCGACGTCGACCGCACGCGAATTCAGCGCCGCGTCGATGACCGCTACTGCGACACAGTCACCGAAGACCTCGACGAAGCTCTCGCGCTCTGCGAAGCAGCCAAACGCGAAGGCCGTGCACTTTCAGTGGGATTAGTCGGCAACTGTGCCGACGTGCTTCCTGAACTCGTTCGCCGCGGCGTGCAAGTTGATGTCGTAACCGATCAGACCAGCGCGCACGATCCTCTCAACGGCTACGTCCCGCAAGGACTAACGCTCGCCCAGGCAGCCGAACTCCGCCAGCGCGATCCGCAGGAATACGTCCGCCGTTCCACTGCATCCATGGTGGTTCACGTCGACGCGATGCTCGCCATGCAGCGCGCCGGTTCCATCGCTTTCGACTACGGCAACAACATTCGCCGCTTCGCCTGCGATGCCGGTTGCGCCGACGCTTTCCTGATTCCCGGCTTTGTGCCCGAGTACATCCGCCCGCTCTTCTGCACCGGCGACGGCCCTTTCCGCTGGGTTGCGCTTTCCGGCGATCCGCGCGACATCGACCGCACCGATGAGCTCGCCCTTGAGCTCTTTCCCGACAACCAGATTCTCACTCGATGGCTAAAACTTGTACGCGGCCGTTTCGCCTTCCAGGGCCTGCCGGCGCGCATCTGCTGGCTCGGTTACGGCGAGCGCGCCAAGATGGGTCTGGCCATCAACGATCTGGTGCGGAAAGGCGAAATCTCCGCGCCCATCGCCATTGGCCGCGACCACCTCGACACCGGCTCCGTCGCCAGCCCCTATCGCGAAACCGAAAAGATGCTCGATGGTTCTGACGCGGTCGCCGACTGGCCCATCCTCAACGCCATGCTCAACACCGCCTCGGGAGCAAGCTGGGTCAGCTTCCATCACGGCGGAGGCGTAGGCATGGGCTACTCCCTCCACGCTGGCCAGGTCACCGTTGCCGACGGCTCCGACAACGCCGCCCGCCGCATCGCCCGCGTGTTAAACAACGATCCCGGCATCGGTGTGGCCCGCCACGCCGACGCCGGCTATGAACTCGCGCGCAAAACCGCAAGGGATCGCGGCATCCACATTCCAATGGCGGGAAAGTAGCCGTGCCCGGTTCGATCGCCATCGTCAACATCGGCCAGCTTGTGACCCTCGCCGGTCCGCCGCGCCCGCGCGTAGCCAAAGAGCTTGGTGAACTTGGCATCGTCGAAGATGCGGCCCTGATCATGGAGGACGGCCTCATCACATCCGCCGGCGCCTACTCTGAACTCAAGAACAAAATTCCGCCCAGCGCCGAGATCATCGATGCGCAAGGCCGCTGCGTCACTCCCGGCTTTGTCGATGCCCACACGCACCTCGTCTTCGCCGGCAACCGCGCCGCCGAATTCGAGCAGCGCATCGCCGGTGCTACCTATCAGCAGATCGCCGCTGCCGGCGGCGGCATTCTGCGCACCGTCGCACTCACCCGTGCCGCCACGGAGGACGAGCTTCTCGCCTCCGCGCGCCGTAACCGCGACTGGATGCTGCGCTCCGGCACCACAACCATCGAAGCCAAATCGGGCTATGGCCTCGACCATCCAACTGAACTTAAGATTCTCCGCGTCCTGCACCGTCTCAACGAAGAAGGCCCCGTGCGCATCATCCCCACGCTGCTCGCCGCGCACACTGTTCCGCCAGAATATCCAACGCGTCGCGAAGAGTATGTCCGCTGGGTCGCGGAAGATCTGATTCCCGAAGTTGCATCCGCAAAGCTCGCCCGCTACTGCGACGCCTTCTGTGACGATCACGCCTTCACCGTCGACGAAATCCGAACCGTGTTCATCGCCGCGCGCAGTCACGGCCTGGGCCTGCGCATCCATGCCGAGCAGTTCCGACCCGGCACCGGTGCAGCGCTGGCCGCGGAGTTGAGCGCCGTCACCGCCGACCACCTGGAGACTGTCACTGAAGAGACACTGCGCCAACTCCAAGCCGCCGGCGTGCTGCCCGTGCTGCTGCCAGGATCGGTCTTCGCGCTAGCCCGCACAAACTACCCGCCCGCCCGCACGATGGTTGAAATCGGTCTCGCCGTCGTGCTGGCCACGGACTTCAATCCCGGCTCATCGCCCATTCCGTCCATGCCCTTCATGCTTTCGCTGGCGTGTCTGCAGATGCGCCTCTCGCCCGCCGAAGCGCTCGCCGCCGCAACCATCAACGCTGCGTACAGCCTCGGGCTCGGCGCCCAAATCGGATCGCTCGAGGTCGGCAAGCAAGCCGATCTTCTGATTCATGAATTCTCGGATCATCGCGAGCTTGCGTATTTCATCGCTGCGCCGAACCGGCCGCGCGTGTTCATAGCGGGCAGGGAAGTCACCGCCTAATCCGTCTTTGCCAGTGTGGCAATCAGCGCATCCCTGCGATTGTTCGCCATCGCATCTGAGTTGCGCAGCGTGCGCATCCAGAAATAAACCGCGCCAACGGCCAGCAGCAAAAAGACAGGCGTCGCCAGCCATTGATCTTCAAAGAGCCAGCCAATCCAGAAGCCAATCGCGCCCACTCCAAGAACCACTAACTGCACCAAAAGGCCGAGCAGCGCATTGGATTGCGATCCGCGCTGCCGCGTGATGCGGCCGGGATTTACCCGATACGGCATGATGATCGAAAAGATGTTGCCCGCTGCAAGGTTGCACGGCAGCGCAAACAGCAACCACGCTGCCGTTGCCACCAGCACCGCAATGCTCGGCATGCCCAGCCTCACGCAGGCCAGAACGGTGCCCAGCACCGCGATCGTCAGAAACATCAGCGCGTGGAAAATGTTCTTGGCGAGCATGACTGTGCGGAAGGGCGTGGGTGAAAGAAAAAGCAGGTGAATTCCCGCTCCCTCCGCACCCAGGTTGTTGTAGAACAGTTGTGTGAAGCCAAGCAGCGCATAGACAATGCACACCGGGACCGCAAACGCGAATGTGTGCGTCCCTGGTCCGCGTCTGAGAAAAGCACCCGACAAAACCACCATCAGCAGCAGCGGCGCACCCACCGCATAGAGCTGCGGCAGCGTACGCATCAGTGTGCGCATTTCCTTTTGCACCAGAGCTGAAAGGGGCCCATAGCTGTCCAGGAATCCTGGAGCGCCCGCGCTCCGTGTTGTTGCATCTAACACAGGAGTTGTGCGCTCCGGCATTTTTTTCTTGCTGGGCGCGGCCTTGGGCGCTTCCCCCAGATTTTCTCCTCGATACTCGCCGCCAAGGCGCACCAGCAGCCCGCCTCCGGCGAGCAGCACGAATGCCCCCAGCACGCCCAGCGATTCCAGCGCGGGCACTCGTTGCAGCTGAGCGGCCCGGCGAACCGAGACGGCAATCAGTCCCGGCGGCAGCCACTTCTGAATCGAATTCGCAGTCCTGACCCACGGACCGTATTGAGCGTCAAACTGGGTCTTCGAACGGGCGGATTCCTCAGCGCGCTGCTCAGCGGTCATGTGTCCTGTATGCCTTCTCTGATGCAACGCCGGATTGAGCAGATTCATGCTGAGCATCAGAAGCAGGAACACGGCGGTAAGAATCTCACGCGTCCTGCGCTGCGCCAGCCAGCGGTCGATCCAGGCAAAGATGGCGCGCACCAGCAAAACGTTAAAGGCCGCAAATACAATCAGGCACAACAGCGTCCAGAGAAACAGGTCGGGCCGCGCCACGGTGACCCCAATCAAGATGCCGGTGCAGCAAAAAGCGCCCACAATCGTGGAGACATCCACCAGCCCGAAGACTATGTAGAGCAGGAAGAANNGAAGCCAGCATGATGGGAAGCACCTGCCAGATGAAGCAGACAACCCAGAATACAATCGGCACATACTGCCACTCGCCATTGGACGCCAGCATATAGGTGGACACGCCCGCACCGGTTCCCATTCCCAATCCCATGCCGGCGTAAATGATAAAAACCAAGACGCGTGCGCCAACTTCAAAAGCGCCCTTGGTGGAGCGCAAGCCGTTGGTGAACATATGCCAGCGGAGTCGAGCGAGCGCCGCATACTGCGCCCGCGCTGCGGCGCCAAACGGTCCCGCGCCGCCCCGGCCTGGCTCAGTCATGACGGCTCCGCCTAGGCCAGCCATGTCAGCTCCTGTACCGGCTCCTGGCCGCCCGCGCCCACAATCGACAGGAAGATCTGTTCAAGGGTCAGCCGCTGCTCCTCTTCGGCGCCCGGCAGAGTCGAGGCCACACCCGCCCGTAATTCATCGAGCGACCCGTTGGCCACCAGACGCCCCTTGCTGATGATGGCCACGTGAGTGCAAAGCCGCTCCACGATCTCCAGCACATGCGTCGTGAGAAAGATGGTCGCCCCGCGATTGATCATGCCAGTGAGCATGGTCTTCAGCATTCCCGCGGCAATCGCATCCACGCCTTCGAATGGCTCATCGAGAAACAGCACCTTCGGCCCGTGAATGACGGCCGCGGCCAGCGCCAGCTTCTTCTGCATCCCATGCGAAAAGTCGGTCACCAACTTGCGGTTCTCGTTGGCCAGTTGCATGAATTCGAGAAGCTCCGCGGTGCGCTGGTTGGCGGTTGCGCTGTCAAGGCCGTACATGCGGCCAACAAAGCGCAGGTACTCCGGCGCCGTCAGCCGTCCCAGCAGCGCCATGCCTTCCGGCACCACGCCGATCTGCCGCTTCAAGTCCAGTGCGGCGGCGCCGAATGGCTCGCCGAGGATCTCGATCGTCCCTTCGCTCGGCTCCAGCAGACCGGTCAGCATTTTGATGGTGGTGGACTTGCCCGCTCCGTTTGGCCCCAGAAACCCGAAGAACTGTCCGGTGGCCACGCTGAGGGTTACGTTGTCCACGGCGGTCAAAGCGCCGAAGCGCCGCGTCAGGCCGTGGGTTTCAATCGCCGCGGTTTCCATGTGGGGTCAGCATAGCAAGAATCGCCCTTGGAACAAAATTGCGGTGTCTCTCCGCAGATATTCGCAGCCAAAGACGCAAAATCCCAAAAGTGGGTAGTCCAGCGGCGGAAAAAGGGAATAACATGTTGAGAAAAAGGAGACCCAATGCGTGGAATGCTGGAAGGCCGTCTTGAATGGGAAAAAACTGCGCGGGGTATTGCTGTGAAAATACCGGCGAGAAGGGGCTCTGCCTTCGCGCTGTTCGGCCCCATCATTGGGGTATGGTTGCTCGTCGCATCGTACCAATACGCATCCATGTCGATGCCGCTCACCGCGGACGCCACCAGAAACCAGATACTCTGGCTTGTAATCGATGGCTTTGGCGTCTGTCTCTGCATTCTCCTGTTCTGGGCGGCGTGGGCCTTCACAAGCGACACCCTGGTCACGCTGGGTGAAACACAGATGAAGATTCAACACCGCGTTCTGGGCATTGAATTGGCGACGCGCAGTTTCTCCACCACGGAAGTGCATAACTTCAGATACATCGCACCTTCCAAATTCTGGTTCGGCAAGAGTGGCGACGCAGACATAAGAACCAGCAAGATTGAATTCCAGGTGGGAAACAAGTCACACTTCTTCGGCGAAGGCGTGACGCAGAGAGAAGCGCAGGTTTTGATCGAACAGTTACTTGAGGTCTTCAAGTTTCCAGAATTCCTCTCCCCGCCAGTTTCTCCCATTCGTATGTGAGCGGAGAAGTAATTGCAGCGGGTGCCCTATCCATCGAGCGTCCCGGGTGGGCGCCCTTTGGGCACAGCGACAGGTCTTCGTCGCTGGGGTGGTGGTCGATGGGTGGGAGACAACAAAGACCAGCCGTCGGCCCTCGGGCCTTCTATCCTGTTCGTGTGAGGGAACCACTTTCAGCTCCAGCCTGCTCAAACAGAAAGCCTACAGCGCTTCTGTTTCCGCGCCCTCCTCCGATTTTCCCAGCGGGTCGTTGTCCCTGTCCGTCGCATCCACCAGCGCGGCCAGGTGCTCTGCCAGTCCCGGCGTCCAGCAGGCCTCCGGCGCGCGCCAGCTCCAGTTGCCTGAGGGCACGGCGGGGGTGTTCATCCGCGCCTCCGAGCCCAGTTCCAGCAGGTCCTGCGCGGGAACCACGGCGAGCCGTGCCACGCTCGTCTCCGCGGCGCGGATCAGCGGCCACACAGGGTGCTGATTGACTGGCCCCACATAAGCCTCCACGGCGTTGCGCTCAAAACTACCCGCTGCGTTCCACCAGCCCTGCGTGGTGTCGTTGTCGTGNNCCGGTATAGGCCACGGTCGCCGGAGTAAAGCGATGGGGCAGATGGTTGTGCGCCTCCTTGTCGCCAAAACCGAACTGCAGCACCTTCATCCCCGGCATGTGCATCTCGAGCCGCAGCGCGTCCACCTCGGGAGTAATCACGCCCAAATCCTCAGCCACCAGCGGCAGCGGTCCCAGCGCCGCCTCCAGGGCATGGAATAGCTCCCGCCCCGGCGCCTTCACCCACTCGCCGTTCACCGCCGTCTCCTCGTCCGCGGGGATCGACCAGTAGGCCTCAAACCCGCGGAAGTGGTCTAGGCGCACCACGTCGTACAACTGACAGGCGCGGCGGATGCGCTCGATCCACCAGTCGAATCCCCGCGCCTCAAGCACATCCCAGCGATAGAGTGGATTACCCCAGCGTTGTCCTGTCGGCGAAAAGTAGTCCGGCGGCACGCCGGCGATGCGCACCGGCTGCAGATCTTCATCCAACTCGAACAGATCGGGGTGAACCCACACGTCGGCCGAGTCCATGTTGACGAAAATTGCCACGTCGCCCAGGATGCGTATTCCGTGTTCTGCGGCGGCATTGCGGAGGTCGCTCCACTGCTTTGAGAAGGCATACTGCAGCGCTTGCTCCTGTGCCAGCGCGCGCCCATGTTTTGCGGCAATCTGCGCCAGGGCCTGCGGATTCCGGCGGCGCACCGGCTCCGGCCACGTAGCCCACGCGCCGGTCGAGAACTGACGGCGCAACTCGGCAAAAAAAGCATAATCGACAAGCCAGCCCGCCTCGGCGCTGCAAAACTCCTCGAAGTCTTTCCATTGCTCCGCCAGTTTCGCGTCGTGCGGCCCGCGGTCAAGAAAATTCCCCGCAGCCTCATAAAGCAACGGAAGCTTCCGTCCCTCTACTTCTTCGAAGTCCACATTGCCGCTGCGTCCGGCCAGGCTGGCAATGCGCTCACCTGCGATCCAGCCCCAGTCGGAAAGAAACTCCAGGCTGATGAGCGATGGATTGCCCGCAAAGGCCGAGGAGCCTGCGTACGGCGAGTTCCCGTAACCCGTGGGGCATAGCGGCAACACCTGCCAGACATGCTGTTTTGCCTTGGCCAGAAAGGCCACAAATTCGAGCGCGGCAGGCCCCAGGTCGCCGATGCCGCCATACGAGGGCAGGGAACTGACATGCAGCAGAACTCCGGAAGATCGTTGAAACTCCATGACTTCATTATCGCTGGCAGGGGGACAAACAAGAATTCGATGCGCGCCAGGCAACTATAATCCGTTTGTCCGGCAAGCTATGGTTTGCCAAGAGTCCAAAGGATGAATCCCTTGCAGATGCGTTTCAGTCGATCGCTTTTCTTGAGTTTTGCGTGCATGCTTGCAGTCCTCGAGCCTGTTTCCGCCGCAGTGACAACAGCCCCTCCCGAACCCTTCGTCCTGGCCGCGGGCTGGCAGTTGCAGGACGCAGCCAAGGTGCTCCAGCCCGGCGCGGAAGTGTCGGCTGCGGGATTCAATACCGCCGGCTGGTATACGGCCACGGTTCCCGGCACCGTGCTGACTACCCTGGTCAACAGTCATGTCTATCCCGAGCCGCTCTATGGGGAAAATAACCGCCCGGAAACCATTCCCGANNGGGCCGCCACATCTGGCTCAACTTCGATGGCGTCAACTACTCGGCGACCGTATGGGTCAACGGCGCGCAGGTAGGCGCCCTGCGCGGAGCCTTCATCCGGGGGATATTCGACATCACATCGCAGGTAAAGCCGGGGAAACAAGCCGTTCTCGCGGTGCTTGTCTCGCCGGAGCCACACCCCGGCATTCCGCACGAACACACACTCCGCGACGGCATGGGAAAGAACGGCGGCATCACCGCCATCGACGGTCCAACCTTCCTTTCCACCATCGGCTGGGATTGGATTCCCGCCATTCGCGACCGCGACACCGGCATCTGGCAAAAGGTCTTCCTTTCCGCCACCGGGCCGGTGCTGGTTCGGGACCCGCTGGTCACCACCGATCTTCCCTTGCCCAGAATCGACTCAACCGACGTGGGCGTTCAAGCAACGGTTGAGAATGTCAGCGACCTGCCGCAGACGGGCGTACTCGTGGGCAGCATCGAAGACATCGCCTTCGAGCGCGAGGTTGAATTGGCGCCCCACAGCGCGCAAATCATCAGCTTCGATGCAAAGAACACAGCCGCGCTCCACATCGAACATCCCCGTCTGTGGTGGCCCAATGGCTACGGTCCGCAGAATCTCTACAATCTGCACCTCAGCTTCAAGACCGGGAAAGACGTTTCTGATGCCAGGGACATCACTTTCGGCGTTCGCAAAATCAGTTACACCGTCCCCGGCACCGACAATCTGACCATCTCCGTCAACGGCGTCCCAATCTTCATCCGCGGCGGCAACTGGGGGCTCGACGAGGCCCTCAAGCGCATCCCGCGCGAGCGCCTCGAAGCCGAGATTCGCATGCACAAGCTGGCCAATCTCAACCTGATCCGCAACTGGGTCGGGCAGAGCACCAGCGAAGATTTCTACGAACTCTGCGACAAGTACGGCATCCTTCTGTGGGACGAGTTTTTCCAGCCCAATCCCAGCGACGGCCCCAACCCCGCCGATCTCGACACCTATGTCGCCAATGTCCGAGATAAGATCTTGCGCTTCCGCAACCATCCGTCGATAGCAGTCTGGTGTGCCCGCAACGAAGGCTTCCCACCCAAGGATCTCGACGACACGCTCCGCAAGCTGATGGCCGAATTGGAGCCCACACGCCTCTATCAGTCCAGCTCCACCGATGGCCACGGCGTTCGCTCCCATGGCCCCTACTTCTGGCGCACTCCGCGTGCTTTCTATCTCATCACCGACGACTTCTTCAAGACCGAGACAGGCGCCGTTTCCGTGCCCACGCTCGAATCCATCCACGGCATGATGCCCCGGAAAGACTGGGAGACCATCAACGACGACTGGGCCGAGCACGACCTGGCCAAAGGCGCGCAACGCGGCGACGAGTATCCCGGTATTCTGGCCGGCCGCTACGGCAAAATCGCCAACCTCGCCGACTTCGTCCGCAAAGCGCAGTTGATGAACTACGAATCTTTTCGCGCCATGTACGAGGGTCGCAATGCGCAGCTCTTCCATCCCGCCACGGCGGTCATTACCTGGATGAGCAACCCCGCTCAGCCCAGCTTCGTTTGGCAGATCTACCACTACGATCTTGAACCCAACTCATCGCTCTTTGCCCTCAGGAGCGCGGGCGAGCCGGTACACATTCAGTTCAATGAAGCCAATGGGGATTTGGAGGTCATCAACAACCTGCCCAATCCAGTCACCGATGCGGTCGCGCGAGTCTCCATTTACGGGCTCGACGGTTCGTTGATTTCTCAGTACGACACCAAGGGGACGGCTCCGCCCTCTGCGGCCACCAGCCTTGGCCCTGTCCGGTTTCCCCCGGTGCTCACTGCCACCCACTTCCTCAAGCTGGAACTACGCGGCGCACAGGGAAATCTCATTTCCTCTAACTTCTACTGGCGCGGCGAGCCAGGCTATCCAGACCTGCTTGCCGATCTCAACAGCATGCCCATGGTCGCGCTTCAGGCCCATGTAGAAAGCAGGGAGATCGAAAGCAAGGATGCGGACGCCACCCGCCTGCTGACGGTCACAGTCCACAATCCCACCGCGAACATCGCCCTCATGGCCCATCTCCAACTCAGGCGCCAACACTCCGGAGAGCGTGTGCTGCCGGTCTACTACAGCGAAAACTACATCTCGCTGGTTCCCAACGAAACCAGAACCATCACCATCGAAGCAGCGCGGAAGGACTTCAATGGCGACGATGCCCTGGTGGTATTCGACGGCTGGAACGTTTCGGTCGTCCCGGCGTCCTTTCCAGGAGCAGCCGTCGCAACCAATGTCGACGCCCAACCCGATCATTGGCCCGTCACGGCGCTGCCCTTCCAAACCACCGGATTGCGTTAGGGCTGGGTCATCCCAGACGCAGAATAGTCGTTCATGATCCTTCGGCTCAGAACCACGCGTGAAAGTAGCGCGGGTCTCCAGA
>PMWR01000323.1 GCA_003166055.1 Acidobacteriaceae bacterium | reverse complement strand
TTTAAGCGTACGTTAAGCGCACGATTGCTTTTTGAGGACCTGCAACCGTGGGGGGTACAAAAATCATGGCAACCAAGCCGGATTCCGACGCGCCGCCCATGAAGTTCCAGTCCATCCTGCAGCTTGATGTGCCCAAAGGCCGCGACGGCAAACACAAGCGGATTGTGACCCAGTTGTTGAGCGACATCGAACAACTCGTAGCGGGGTCCGCGTTGAAGATTCCGCTCTCCGCGCTGCCCGACACCAAAGAGAACATCCGCTCCGCGCTCAATCGCGCCACCCACCACAGAGGCATGGAGGTGGCCACCTCCAGTGACGCCGAATACCTCTACGTCTGGGTAGTCGAAGCCGAATCCTAGCGCCGGTTTGTGCGAAGGGACTTCACCTCAGTTGTGCCGAAGTAAGTGTGCGAAAGGGCACGACTTTAGTCGTGCCGTAGATGCTACAAAATGAGGCCAGGGCTTTAGCCCCTGAGGGAGCGTGCTCACGACGCCCGTCGACCGCCCCCTATTCCCAATGGCCAATCAACGACAAGCTGGCGGTTCCCGGAGTCTCGGTAATCGACAAGTTGGCGTTCACGTAGTAGTTGTGCATGATCATCGTTACGCGGGTGCCCCCGGCAACCGGCAGACCGACAGTCTTTGAGAGCACGTAGTGATTGTTTGCCGTGACCGCGCCCACCCGGTCTGCGGCAAATCCTGTCAACTGCTCATAGCTTCCAACGGTCGCGTCCAGATACCACTCCGCCGACGCGGGCAATAGCTGGTCGTAGTCGGCCTCGGCAAAGACATAGTCGATGACAAACACCCTGCCCGGCGGAATATTGATGCACAGATAGCCCTTGCTGGCCGGCTGCGGATAGGTATCGAATTGCTCGAACTGGTCGTAGCCTGAAAGGCTGCTCTGCGGTGTGAAGCACGAGGCCGCCTGGTCCGCCGGCAACACCAGTTGCGGATCGTTCGACGGCGCGTTGGGGTAGCGCGAATGGTGCGGATGCACGGTCTGGCAGACAAGTGGAGCAACAGCGAGAAGCAGGGCTGGAATCAATAGCCCGATGGCGCGAGCGTTCATGTCGTTCATTCCTGTGGAGCAGAATTTTTGAGAAGAATTCACGCACCAGACGCACAGCAACCTCTCTCCGCTCGCAAATCCGCCAATGCCGCCCCGCTTGCTGAAAAACACCATTCGGGTAGCGCTGTCTCGAAAGTAGCGCGGGTCTCCTGACCCGCTGTACCGCGGACGTCCACGTCCGCACGGGCTTCTCCCCACCTACGCCCAAATTCAGCTACGATCATACCCATGACCTCCGTGCGCATCGACAAATGGCTGTGGGCCGCGCGCTTCTTCAAGACCCGAGCGCTCGCTTCGAAGGCCTGTGACCTGGGCCGCATCCACTCCAACGGAATCCAGGCCAAACCCGCCCGCGACGTGCGTGCAGGCGACATGCTGACGGTCCGCAACGACGGCGGCGAGTTTCAGATCGAGGTTCTGCTGTTGAGCGAAATGCGAGGCCCCGCGGCGGTTGCGCAAACCCTCTACCGCGAGACGGAAGCCGGCAAGGAAGCCCGCCTGAAGCTGGCCGCGGAGCGCAAGGCGATGCAGGAGTTCGCCCCGCTCCCCGAGCACCGCCCCTCCAAGCGCGACCGCCGCAGAATCATCCAGTTCCGCACCGGCCGATAAAATCCCACGAGTCTCTCCACCAACCGTCTCTCCGTCAATCCGAATTCTTTGATGGTGCTTTGCCGATAATTAAACTCTTTTAGCGCACAATGTTCTTAAGAAGAGCAAACGCCAAACGGTCAAAAATCGCACCCCCCTACCCCCCCCCTCTGTTTCTATGAAAACAAAAGACTTAGACGCGCTGATTTTTCACGCCCCATGAAAACAAAGGAGTTACGTGCACCCTCCCGTCGGGAAAAAGCCCATTTCCGGCCAAAACCGGCCGAATTCGAGCGGATTTAGCCCCTCGGGCCATCGACGGAGAACTCAAGGCCGCGGACTTGTCTCATCCACCCAATACCCGCTTCTAGCCGTAACATGCAGCTCCGGATAATCCTTCAACTTCAACTCGATCGCATGAAAGCCCGCGTGCGGCGATTGAGGGTGAAAGCTGAGCACATAGCGGTTGGGCACATGGTTCGCGAGAGTGAACAGGTTCCGCTCCAGGCTCTTGCTGTTCTCAAACCTGAAATACTCGCCGCCGGTCAGTTGAGCGACGGTGTCCGGGACGTTGCGTTGCAATGCGTCGGCAGCGCGGATGGCGGCCAGCTTGGCCAGCGCCAGCGGAGGAGCCAGCAGCCCAAGGCAGTCGAACGCCTGCACCCCCTTGTTCTGCGTAGCGTCCGGGTCCGGGTCCTTGCCCATGCATCCATGCGGAGGCCCTGGGTGCGCGTTCTCAAACGAGACGCCTCCCGCATTCCCACCTGGGTGGATCGGCAGTTCCCGGTCGGCGTAGTGCGCCGCATCCGCCTTCCCCGATGAAAATGCCAGGCTGTAGATGGCCGTATTGGTGTCGCTGATGGCGCGCAGCGCATCGTCCATCTTCGTCTGGCTGTCGCGGTCGATGGTTTCGGAGATCAGCAAAATCGCGCGCCGGTATGCGGCTGGCTGTTTGCGCAACAAGTCCACTGAAAATCGGATGCCGTCGAGAATCGCTGCACCCTTGTCGCCGGCATCGAGATTGGCCAGCGCGTCCGCGACCGCATCCGTGTCCGGTGTGAAGTCGCGCACCAGCCTGGGCGCGCTGTCAAAGGCCACCACTGCAATTCGGTGCGGAACCGCGCCCACCACGGCGCTGAGGTCCGCGTCGAGATTGCGATAGTCTCCCAGCTTGCTCGCTCCCGCGCCGCCCGTCTCCACGGCGACCACCAGCGCCAATGGCTCGCTGCCTGTGTCCTCATCCAGCGTAAGTTGCTCTGCGATGCCGTCGTCGGTCACTTTAAAGTCGTCGGCCTTCAAGGTGAAAACGACCTTCCCGTTCGCAGTCCGCACCAGCGCGGGCACCAGCACAACGGTGGACTCAACGCGCAGTTGCGTCTGCGGCGGCGCCTGCGCGGCCGGTGAATGCGCAGCCGGTGCCTGCGCAAATCCGGCCATCGGCAACAACAACAGCAATGCGGCAACCAGCTTCATCCTTGCTCCCTGCGATTCAGTGTAGGCGATTCATTGCTCAAGTCCAGCAGCGGGTGCCCCATCCATCGAGCGCTTCTTGTGTCAAGTTCCATGACATGCTTTTGCTCGATGGGTGGGAGACCACAAAGCCCAACCATCGGCCATCGGGTCTTTCCACTTTCCGCCCTGCGGGTGCCCCCGGTCGCTCGCACTTGGGGACCGGAGAGACTGCTGAAGTCAGTGCGAGCCTCCCGCGAGC
>PMWR01000201.1 GCA_003166055.1 Acidobacteriaceae bacterium | reverse complement strand
AGCATCGGCCAGATTACCCCTTCGCCGGACGGCGCCAACGTTGTCTTCGCCACCGAGCCCGTTCACCACCGCATCGAGAATCCAGCAGACTACGAGCTGTTTCTCGTTCCCGCAGGCGGCGGAGAGACACGGCAAATGACGCACAATGAGGCCAACGAGTCGGGCCTGCGCTGGTCGCCGGACAGCCGCTGGATTTATTTCCTCGTCCCGGCAGCATCGGGGTCGCTCGAGGGAAAGTACCGCGATGTGCAAGGGCGGCTTTACCGGCTCGATCCCGCCACAGGCAAGACCGAACGCTTGGGCGCAACCTTCGATGGCTCCTTCGATTCGTTCACTCTGCTGCCCGACGGCCGCGAGCTGGCGCTGGGCCTCAAGGGAACGGAGCAGCAGATCTACCTGGTCGAAGGTGAAAAGGTCACGAAATTGCCGGGGATTGCGGGCGCCTACGCCGGGCTCGACGCCGCTCGCGGCACAAGCACGCTTCTCTTCCGCCACTCGGCAATCAACCAGCCCACGCAGGCCTACCTGGCCGCCGATCCTCTTCGCCCTGACCACGCCACGGCGCTCAGCAGCTTCAATCCAATCTTTGCCCAGCGCGCCCAGCCGGAGTGGCAGCCCTACACCTGGAAGTCAGACGACGGACGCACCGTGGAGGGGGTACTCATCTTCCCGCCGGGCAAGAAGGACGCGAAGCACCTGCGCATGCTGACGCTCATCCACGGCGGACCCGCGGAGGCTGACGGGGACCGCTTCGGCGCCGACTGGTACGACTGGGCGACCCTGGCCGCCGCCAACGGCTGGCTGGTCTTCCGGCCCAACTACCGCGGTTCGGCAGGCTACGGCGACGACTTCATGCTGGAGATTGAGCCGCACCTGGTCTCGAAGCCGGGCCGCGACATACTGACCGGGGTGGACGCGCTAGTCAGGGACGGTTACGCCGATCCGGATCACCTGGCCATCGCGGGTTACAGCTACGGCGGATACATGACCAACTGGCTCATCACGCAGACCACACGCTTCAAGGCGGCGCTAACCGGCGCCGGGGCCGTGGAGCACGCCGCCAACTGGGGCAACGACGACGAGACCTGGGACGACGCCTGGTACCTGGGCGGGCAGCCGTGGCAAAACCCCGCGCTTTACCAGAGCGAAGCCGCGCTGTTCCAGTTCGACAAGGTGAAGACGCCCACCCATCTGGTGCAGGGAGGCGCGGATGTGCGCGTAAGCTATCTGGAGGGGGTCACGATGGAGCGGGCTCTCGAAGCGTTGGGGATTCCGCACACGTTTCTCGTCTTTCCCGGAGAAGGGCACACGCTGGCCAAGAATCCCTGGCACGGCTATATCAAGGTGCGCGACGAGCTGAAATGGCTGGAGAAGTATGCCGGGAATTAGCCGGCCTTGAGGCAGCTTCCAGTTTCAAACCGCGATTTGAGGAAGCCGCAATGCGACTTCGCGCATCTTCCTGACAGGGACACATGAATCCGATCGAGTCGTCACGCCAAACGAGCTTCCAGCAAACGCTTCTCAGCGCCCGCCGCACGATGGTGCTCAGCGAGATTCTCAAGCTCGCGCTGGATAGCTTTAACGCCTCAAAAATGCGCTTTGCTCTGACCGCGCTGGGCATGGTCATTGGGACCGCTTCGGTGATCCTGGTGATCACGATTGGGATGACCGGGAAGCAGTACATTCTGGAAGAAATCCAGAAAGTCGAGACCAATTCGATCGAGCTCGAATACGCTGGGGGCGGGGCCACGGCCGCGGAACGCGTGCTATACAGCGATTCGCTTACGCGCGCGGACGAAACGGCGGTCGTCTCGCAGTTGCCGGGGGTGCTCTATTCTTCGCCGGTGGTCACGATGCACGAACGCATCGGGTTTGGCGGAGGCATCTTTAGAGACACGCTGGTGCTGGGTGTGAGCCCGCAGTACCAGAACATCCGCAACCTGCTGGTGCCCTACGGCCGCTTCCTCGACGACCAAGACGACAGCGCTCACATCCGCTGCGCCGTGGTTACCGAGCTGTTTGCGCGCACGCGCTTCGGCAGCGAAGACTCGGCCGTCGGTTCGACCTTCGAGATTGCCGGCATCCCGTTCACCATCGTCGGCGTCTTCAAGGAGAGCGTGACCGATTTTGGCGAATCGGAGATCCAGGACCAGACCATCCTGATTCCCTTTTCCGTGGCGCGCTACTTCACGGGAACCGAGAATGTGAACCAGATCTACTTTTCGATGCGCAGCATGGACGAGGTGCCGGACGCCGCCAAGCAGATCCGGGAGATTGTGCATAAACGCCACCGCAAGGATTCGGTTTACCAGACACAGACGCTCACCGAGTTGCTGGACATGGCCGACAAGATCACGACGGCGCTGACTGTGGTGCTGGTGCTGGTGGCCGCGGTGACCCTGGCGGTGGGCGGGGTGGGCATCATGAACATCATGCTGGCCAACGTGCGCGCCCGCATCCGTGAAATCGGCATTCGCAAGGCGCTGGGAGCCACCTATCGCGAGATCAAGCTGCAGTTTCTTGCCGAGGCGGTCATCATCTCCCTCACCGGCGGCATCGCCGGCACGCTGGTGGGACTGTCTATACCGCTCTCCATACGGTTCTTCACCGATGTGGCGATTCCCATCTCGCCGTGGTCGGTGGTGATTGGCCTCACCTCGGCCACGGTGGTGGGCGTCATCTTCGGCACCGTCCCAGCCACCCGCGCCGCGCAAATGGACCCCGTCGAGGCGCTGAAGTATGAGTGACGACGGACGCCAGCCGCAGCCCAAGCCCGAGCCCGAAGAGCCGCCGGAGCCGGGACCGAACCTCACATTGCTCTACAGCCTGATTGGGGTGGCACTGGTGCTGGCGATCGGGTTCGCGATGGCGATTGTGTTTCC
>PMWR01000607.1 GCA_003166055.1 Acidobacteriaceae bacterium | reverse complement strand
ACGAGGATGGAATGACGCTGGAAGAATTGCGGAATCAGATTGATGTACTGGACCGGCAGCTTGTTGAGTTGCTGAGTGAGCGGGCACGCGCCGCGCAGCGGATCGGTCACCTGAAGGCGGCGACGTCGCTGCCGGTGTACGAGCCGGCGCGCGAAAAGGTNNCGACGTGATGCGGGCCCTGCAGCAGGACGAGTTGGCTTCGGAGAGACACGCCCAGGCGCAAACGCCGGGCCAAGGCACAGGCGCCACGACGCCCGAGACAGGGAACAAGCAATGATTGTAGCGATGCAGGAGAAGGCCACCGAAGATCAGATCGACGCAGTGATTGCGGCGATGGTGGAAGCGGGAGTTAACGTACACAGAACGACGGGAGCGACCCAGTCGATTCTGGCAGGCGTGGGACCCACGGCGAACGTGGATTTGCGGAAGTTTGAGCTGTTGCCGGGCGTGCTGTATGTGCACAGGATCAGTTCGCCGTACAAGCTGGCCGGGAGGGCCTTTCGGCCCGAAGGCACGGTGGTGGAGTTTCCGAACGGCGTGACGGTGGGCGGCGAAAAAGTTGCCGTGATGGCTGGGCCGTGCTCGATTGAGAACCGCGAGCAGATGTTCGAGACGGCGGCGCGGGTGAAGGCTGCGGGCGCCAGCTTTTTGCGCGGAGGCGCGTTCAAGCCGCGCAGTTCGCCGTACGCGTTTCAGGGGATGGGGATTCCGGGCCTCGAACTGATGCGCGAGGCGGCGGAGGCCCATGGGCTGCTGACGGTAACCGAGGTGATGGAGATCTCGCAGATCGAGTCGATGCTGCCGTACACGGATCTGTTCCAGGTGGGCGCGCGGAATATGCAGAACTTCAACCTGCTGCGGGAACTGGGGCAGGTGCGGAAGCCGATTCTGCTGAAGCGGGGGATTGCGGCCACGATTGAGGAGTTGCTGCTGTCGAGCGAGTACATCATGTCGGGCGGGAACTACGACGTGATTCTGTGCGAGCGCGGGATTCGGACTTACGAAACGGCGACGCGGAACACGATGGACATTTCGGCGATTCCAGTGGTGCATAAGCTGTCGCACCTGCCGATCACCGCCGATCCGTCGCACGGGACGGGACGGCGGGATATGGTGGGACCGATGGCGCGGGCTGCTGTGGCTGCGGGGGCCGACGCCATTCTTGTCGAGGTGCATCCCAATGCGGACAAGGCTGCTTCGGATGCGGCGCAGACGCTTTACCTGGAACAGTTTGAGGCGCTGATGGGCGAGCTGAGGGTGATTGCGCAGGCGGTGGGGAGAACGCTGTAGGCAGCGAGTCAGCGAGGCTGCGCCGCAAGCGAGTCGGCAAGTCAGCCGGGTTGGTTGCGGTGATGCTTTGAAAGGGGACGGCTTTAGCCGTGCCGCAAGGCAAGCAAGACGAACGTGGGCTTTAGCCCCTGTCCGGAGGTAACAATGTTCGGTGCTATTGCAGAGTTCATTTCTATTCAGCAGGGCGATTCGGCTGTGTTTATAGAAAAAGCGCGAACGATTGCCATTGGCGTTGCTCAGGAATATGAGCCTGCGCGCCTTTACGTCATCCGGATTGACAACTGGTTTGGGCCGAAGTGGATGCACTTTGCGGGAAAATTCACTGCCGGAAAAGGCGCTGCCATCGGCGTTCATAAGTCCCCCTTGCACGTGCCGCCGTTTGTTCCGCATCGCGTAGTGGGGGAGCGGGTCTTTGCAGGGCCGGATTATGAAAAGACAGTAGCTGCGGCACCGCTGCATATCGAGATTCCAAGCAAACTTGCTCTTCAAAGGCGAATCGAAGACATCGACAAAGATGCGGCATTCTTATGGTTCAGCGGAGAGTCCGAGGCACAGAAGCGCGGTGCGGTGATGGTCTATTTGCCAGTTACTTCCAATCCGACAGCGCGTCGCCGGGAAGGCTTTCGCAGCAGCGGAGCATTTTATATGGGCTTCTCAAACAATGAAATCAGCTGTGAGGTAGCGATGCTACGTGGGGTTTCGCGTGGCGAAGTGGCACACTTTGAGGAGAGTGGTCGAGCTTTGATCGATAACTCGGCGCCCCTCAGGGGCTAAAGCCCGGCATATTCTACCGCGTTTTCGGCACGACTGAAGTCGTGCCCTTTCAAAGCAAGCGGTGTTATCAGTTAGTCGGAGCAGGAGAGAAATTGATCGAGCGCATTGCCATTTTGGGGACGGGCCTGCTGGGGACATCGGCGGGGCTGGCGCTGCGCGCGGCGGGGTTTCGCGGATCGATTGTGGGCTGGAACCGGGGTGCTGAGGGAGCGCGGGTTGCGCTGGACGCGGGCGCGATTGATTCGGTGGCGGCGGACCCGTTGCGGGCGGCGCGTGCGAGCGATGTGACGCTACTGTGTGTGCCGATTTATGCGACGCTCGACTTCATGGAGAAGCTGGCTTGCGTGCTGGGGTCCGAGCACATGGTGACAGATGTGGGCAGCACCAAGCGATTGATCTCTGAGGCTGCCGGGCGGCTTTTCAATAAGAAAGATCGCGCGGCATTTTTGCCTGGGCACCCCATGGCCGGCAAAGAGCGGGGAGGCGCGGCGCTGGGGGATGCGGAGCTATTTCGGGGGGCAGTGTGGCTGTTTACCGACGATCCGGAGGCGGAGCGGTCGGCGCATTCGGCGGAGCTGGTGAAGGGCTGGCGGGAGTGGGTGGTCGCGAT
>PMWR01000239.1 GCA_003166055.1 Acidobacteriaceae bacterium | reverse complement strand
TCCCCCGGGTCTTTTTCCTAAAATCCTTGTTTTCACGGGGTTACTAGTTGGCCGCAGCGTAAGCATGACATAACAAATGAGTTATTGTCATACATAAGAAAACAAATGGTTTATGGACCAATTTCCGGTGCTTTTTCGTGGTTACGCTGCAAGTATTACATAACAAAGGCGTTACGGGCAATGTCTTCGGTCTGCATTGGTTGTGGAAGACACTATGAAACCATTGTGCTCTAAAAGTGGGTAATTATATGCAAATGGATTTTGGTGGTCAGACGGCGATCCGGTACAGGGTGTGCGGGCTCTCGTAGGCGACCAGCCGTCGCCATCCGAATCAGGGATTGTTGAAGAATGCCTGATTTTTGATCTGATGCCGAAAAAACGTACCGCAGGGGCTAAAGCCCGACGCATTTTATGGGCACTAGCGGCACGACTAAAGTCGTGCCCTTTCGCACATCTACGTCAAGGACGAGTTTCTCAGCAGGTTGTGAAGTCGTGACCTAAGAAAGAAACAGGATGGAGGGCGGAAAGACCCGATGGCCGATGGTTGGCCTTTGTGGTCTCCCACCCATCGAGCAAAAAAACGCTCGATGGATGGGGCACCCGCCTGATTTTTGATCTGACGCCGAAAAACATTCCGCAGGGGCTGAAGCCCGTCTTTTTCTGTTGGCTTTATCGGCCCGACTGAAGTCGTGCCCTGTTACAAAGCCTTGTGAGTATTGCGCTAGCAACAAGTTTTTCCGCGGCGGGTTCAGACGGGGGGGCAGCGGGGTCGGACGGGAGGCGACGGAAATGCGGCGCTTAGGGCTCGACGAGGACGCCGTCGAACATGGAGGCGGCTACCAGCTTGTTGCCCGCGGCGCGGATCAGGTTGATGCGGTAGCCGGGCTGACTCCATTTCCAATCGAGCGTTCTGGGGGCGATGGAGTAGACCTGGTCGCTTTCACGCGAGCTCACCAATACCTTGTCGAGGCCTGGGTCATAGTAGAGGTCGTCGACGTCGCGGAAGGGCATGCGCTCGATCCAGAGCCAGGACTTGCCCAGGTCGTGGGTGAAGTAGACGCCTTCGCGGGCGCCGAGCCAGAGGGTTCCATCCGCTGAAAAGGCCACGCGATGAATGCGCGTGAGCATGGTGGGAATCTGCATGGGCATCCAGGTGGAGCCGGAGTCCGTGGAGAGGACCACGCCATCGACCCGCGCCGCCGCCATGGTTGTGCCGTGCGAAGTGACGGACAGGTATTCACCCGCGCCCATCACCGGACCGCCCTGCCAACTGGCTCCCTGATCCTTGCTGGTGAGCAGGCCGTAGGCGGTCGAAGCCAGCCATACGTCGCCTGAAACGTCGAGCGCATTCACGCGGCTTTCCAACTGAATCACCGGAGCCTGCACTTCTTTTTCAATATTGACGCGCTTGTTATAGTGAGTCTCGCTCGCTATTCTGACAATCGTGTTGGCGATGGTGTTCTTCGGTTGCCAGATGGGATTGCCGTCGGGCCCGTCGGGACTGAGGGCGAAGATGCCGTGGTTGGTGCCCGCCAGGACTGTTCCGTCGGCGGTTTGGGCGAGAGCGAAGACATCGCGGCCGTCGAGCCCCTCGCCGGTTTGCCGCCACTGAGCTCCCCCATTGGTTGAGATGAACACGCCGCCGTATTGCTTGTCGTTGACCACGCCCGCGATCAGGCGAGCGGGATTGGCGCGGTCGACCAGCAGCGCCTCGACTTTGCGTCCGGAGATGCCCTGATTCGATTGGGTGAAGGTCTCGCCCGCGTCACTGCTGGCGAGCACGCCGCCGCGATCGGTAGCCAGCAGCACATGGTTCGAATCGCCGGGATCGACGTAGACNNTTCGCGGTTTTCCGGGTCCTGCATCAGCACGCGCGTGCGGCGCGCCGTGGAGGGAATGCCTTCGATCTTGCGGAATAGCTCGCCGGCCGAGTCGCTCTTGTAGATTCCGCTGCAGGCGCTCAGAAAAACGGTGCTGGGTTTGACGGGATCGATGATGATCGAGAACACGTCGGAGTCTTCAATGATGCCTTTCTTGATGTTGTGCCAATGTTCACCGCCGTCTTCTGTTTTCCAGGGCAGATGCCAGGTGCCGGCGTAGAGAATGTTCGGATTGGCGGGATCGACGGCCAGCGACTCGACTTCGTGAATCTCGGTGCTGCCGGGCGGGCTGATCAGTGCCCATGAGCCGCCGGCATCGGTGGAGCGGAAGACTCCGGCGAGCGTTCCGGCAAAGAGCGTGCGGGGATCTGAGGGAGCCTGAGCAAAGGCGCGAATCGACTGGCCGTGCAGGCCTGGCGACTCAGTCCAGGTTTTGCCGGAGTCGTGGCTGATCCAGAGGCCGCCGTCGCTGTCGTGCCAACCAGCGACGTAGAGCGTGGCAGCATCGGCCGCGTCCACGACGATATTGTCCAGAATAAGGCCGTCAGAAGTCCCGATCCTGGCCAGGCGATGCCAGGAGGCACCCCCGTCACGGGATTCATAAAGCCAACTGCTGAGCGTGCCCAGATAAAGATGGTCGGGATGGCCGGGAACAGCGGCAAATGCGCGCGCGTCGCCACCGGCAGGGCCAACCGCGTTCCAAAGGGTCTGGGACGGCGACGGCTGCGCGGCCATCGCGAGAATCAGAGTTGGAATGGCCAGCGCAAGACGGACGCGCCGACACAGGCTTTCAGAACAGATCCGCGAGCGGCTCATTGAGGAAAGAAAACTCCCAGCGTTCAAAAGAGAAATTTGTGCAAAGAATGCTCTACAAAATTGAAAAGGCCGACCGGCTTGCCGGTCAGCCTCAAATGAGTTCAGGAGGAATCTCTCAGCATTGTCGCTGCCTCTTCCTCCATCCCGGATGGATGGAGGAAGAGACGATTGGATTTGTTTCAGAAGCAGGCCGACAGCTTACTTTGCAGCTTCAGCCTTCTTCATGTGGTGGTGCGGCTTCTCGCCGAGGGGCTTGCGCACCACGGGCTTGACGACCGTCTCATCCACAGGGGTGGTTCCCATGACGTCCACGGAGAAGGAGGCGCCGGCGGGCACCAGGTAGTCTTCCACTGTCTGTCCGTCCGTGGTACCGGTGGCAACGGTGACGCGGGATGGGTCAATGCCCTTCTCGGTCACCAGATACTCCTTGGTGTTCACGGCACGCTCAGCGGCGGAGTCGACAACCATGATGTGCTTGTGCTTCATGGCCGCCTTTTCTTCCTTGGCGGTCGCTTCCTTTTCCTTGGCGTCGGACTCGCCGACAACCACGGCCTTCGCGTCCGCGGAGTTCTGCAGGTCGAGGGCAACCTGGTCGAGGCAGGCCTTGGCTTCGTTGTNNACACGGGTCGGGCGCTTTTCATCCTTCGAGAAGGAGATGGAGCACAGGGCCTGGGTGTGCGGAGCGGGAGCAACATAGGGCGCGGTGATGGTGACCGTGGTGTTGGCGCTCGCGGTTTGTCCCTTGTCGTCCGATACGTTGCATGTGATGCCGACAGCGCCGGTCGGTGCACCGGTGGAATTGAAGGTGGCGGTGGTACCGGTTCCGCCGATGGTTCCGGAGACTGCCGTGTAGCTATAAGTCAGCGGGCGGTTCTGCGGGCTCACGCCTACCGCGGTGATGGTGCTGGTGGCTCCAGGATTGATGGTGCTGGGGCTGGCCGAGCAACTGACGGTGGGAGGCTCGAAGGCCTTGACGGTGATGGTGGCCGAGCAATCCGCGGTTTCGCCGGGCTTGAGGCCTTCCTTGCCGGCCTTGCCTTCCTTGACTTCACCCTTCACGGTATAGGCGCCTGCCGTCAGCGCGCCGGTGGCCGCCGAATCAAGCGTGGCGGTGGTTCCATTATTCTTCAGTCCGGCAACGCCCGACCAGGTATAAACGGTGCTGTCCTTGGGATCGAGGCTGCCCGCGATGGCGGTAATGGTAACCGGGTCACCGGGGAAGATGGTGGCCGGGCTGGCCGAGCAAGCCAGGGTCACCGGCGGGGGCGGCACAATGGAGCCGATGCGGAACACGAGTCCGGCACTCAAGCGGGCCATATTGAAATTGCCGCGATAACCGGGGGCAAAGTCTTCGTGTGTATATTGGTAGTCCGCCTGAAACACGCGAATCGCCAGATGATGGTGGAAGAACGGGGTGGCGTAATCCATACCGCCGCCGACGGTCAGCACAGCGCCCAACTTTTCGGGAAGTGCGTAGCTGCCCACCGATTCAACACCAACCAGAGCGTGAACAAACGGCGTGATGTCGGCGGCGGGGTAGCGGAAGATCAAACCGCCCGATCCGCCCTCAAAATCGTCGCCCGGCTGGCTTACCGACGTATTCGGTGTCTCCGGAAGCAGTACGTGTTCATCGATCTCGATCTGCGCGCCCATATACCTGTTGAAATAACGGGAGACGCCCAGGATGGCGCCGTAGTCGATGGCGTTGAATGTGATCCCATTCACGGTGCCATGGGGTGCGAGGTAGCTGTACCCGAGGAAGATGTCATACTTCGACGGGGAATCAGCCGAAGGGGCTGGTGGCTTAGCTGAATCCTGAGCAGCCAGGGCAGCGGGTAACAATGCCAAACAAACCAAAGCAGCAATCCCACTCAGAGACTTCAAAACACGACCGTACATGAGTTTTCTCCTCCACAAATCAAGCTGAATGAACCGATAGAAAGGGGCTGCAGCAGGAGCAAGTTCTTTCTGAACTGACTTGGCTCCGCACAACGAGCGGCCCATAAGGCGTCTCTACAGTACTAATAAACGTACCATAGGACGATTTCCGCAGAGCACATTTTTTCAACGAGTTGCCTACCTCGTTATCAATCCAAAGCGCGCGAGAAGAGAGATATTACCTCAGTAACTCAACCCGCGGTACTGACTTCGCAGCAAGGCTATCCCACATTCAAAGTCTTCAAAAGGCTGCGTGGTTCACGCTGAATCTTCTCTTGTAGAAGCGTAATAGCGTACAAAAGTTGCTCGGGCCTTGGCGGACAGCCTGGGACGTACACATCCACAGGAATGACCTGATTGACGCCCTGAAGCAGCGCGTAGTTGTTGAACACACCGCCGGAAGTGGCGCAAGCGCCCATGGAGATGACCCACTTCGGCTCCGGCATCTGATCGTAGAGGCGCCGGATTACGGGCGCCATCTTCTGGGAGACGCGTCCGGCAACCACCATTAAATCCGACTGGCGAGGCGACGGCCGGAAGACCTCGGCGCCGAAACGCGCTATGTCGAACCGGGACGCGCCCATGGACATCATTTCGATGGCGCAGCAGGCCAGTCCGAAAGTCATGGGCCACACCGAACTCTTGCGTATCCAATTCACCGCAAAGTCGAGCGAGGTGAGAAACACACCTTCCGGCTGCTCGAAGCCATAGCTCACTTCCTGGAGCTTGACGCGGTTCTTCGCGCTGCTTTCCAGTGCTCCAAAAAGGTAGTGGTCCCGCTCCGCCGTTGCCGCCATATGTCTAATATACCTCGACTTCAGTGAAGAAGAAGTGGTCACAATTGCACTTTTCCACGGATTTTCGGCGACCAATTCGACTGAATTGCAATGCGGAGACATGCTCAACAATCTCTGTTCAAGGGCCCCCCTCGCGAAAGCTCGATGAACTCTTCAGGGCCCGATGATGGGTTTCGCTTAACTCTTCCGATGGGAGAGTCCGCGTTCCGATGCGGAACCGAGCCCCACGCCATGGCATCGAAGACAAGAAACCGGCTGCAAAAGTCGCCGAAGACGCCGCATTGCGCTATTCTTCAATGTTCCAGGAAAAACCATGCCCACGTGAAATGAACGTTCTCAGTGCGGCCACAAATCTACGGATGCCAATCGAGCGATTGCAGTTGCCTAAAGCCGATCACTGAAACATTACCGCTGTTTCCTGTCCACGTTTACCTGCATCGATGCTTATTTCCGGAGCGGAATCAAAAATGCGTACGCGAACGATCAAGCTATTGCTTCTGACTTTTTTCCTGGGAGTTCCTACCCTCGCTCTCACGCAGACTCAAGCCGCCGCGCCCGTGACACAGACTCAATCCGCTGGGGCGCCTGCCACGCAGGCGCAGATCGCCGCGCTGCAACAGGCGGTTCAGAACGCCCAGTCGGCCGGCGACAACGCCTGGATGCTGACGTCGGCGGCGCTGGTTCTGCTGATGACAGGACCCGGCCTGGCCCTTTTCTATGGCGGCCTGGTGCGCAGGAAGAACATTCTGTCGACGATGATGCAGAGCTTCGCCATGATGGGACTGGTAACTATCCTGTGGGCTTTGGTGGGCTACTCGCTGGCCTTTGGCCACGGGAACAGCTTCATTGGCGGTTTCGAGCACGTCTTTCTGCGCGGGGTGGGTCTGACACCGAACGCCGACTATGCCGCGACCATTCCCGAGCAGACCTACATGATCTACCAGCTCATGTTTGCCATCATCACCCCGGCGCTGATCACCGGGGCGTTCGCCGAGCGGATGAAGTTCAGCGCGATGGCGGTTTTTCTTTCGCTTTGGTCGCTGCTTGTGTATAGCCCGATGGCGCACATGGTGTGGGGAGTGGGCGGATTTCTCAATTCAACAGGCGGTCGCTTCCCTTCGCTGGATTTCGCCGGCGGGACGGTGGTGCACGTTACCTCGGGCGTATCGGCGCTGGTGGCCTGCATCTATCTGGGCAAGCGCGTCGGCTATCCGAAGACCCCGATGCCGCCGCATTCGATGGTGCTGAGCTTTATTGGGGCTTGCCTTTTATGGGTGGGCTGGTTTGGATTCAATGCCGGCAGCGCTCTGGGCGCGAGCGGGCTGGCTACCAGCGCCTTCGTCAACACACACTTTGCGGCGGCTGCCGCCGCAATTGGCTGGACGGTTGCCGAATGGATTCACAACGGCAAACCGACCGCCCTGGGCGCGATTTCAGGAGCGGTGGCGGGACTGGTCGCTATCACGCCCGCTTCCGGTTTTGTGCAGCCGATGTCCGCGCTTGCCATTGGGCTGATCGCGGGCGTCTTCTGTTCATTCATGGTCTTCGCAGTCAAGAGCCGGCTCGGTTACGACGACTCTCTTGACGCCTTTGGCGTCCACGGGGCAGGTGGGACCATTGGGGCGCTGCTGACCGGCTTGTTCGCAACAGGCGCCATCAACGCGGTCTTTGGAAAAGACGCCGCGGGCAAGCCCATCCCCACCGGCGCGATGGACGGACACTGGGGGCAGTTGATCAACCAGTTCGCCGGCGTGGCCATTGCCTGGGGCATCTCCATTGCCGGCACCCTGGTGCTGCTTTTCGTGGTGGACAAAGTGATCGGGCTGCGCGTTTCGCCGGACCAGGAAGCTGCCGGTCTCGACCTCTCGCAACATGGGGAGGAAGGCTACGACCTCAACTCCTGACCGGCTGCCTTCCCCAGGAGCACTTTCGGAATTAATGTGGTCCTTTTGAGTGCATTGAAATGTGGCTTTTTCTTGAGGAAAAAGCCACTTGAGTGTGAGCCTTCGGTCTACAGCAATTCCGAAAGTGCTGTAGCTGGCGAGGAAAACTTCAGGCCGGACGCCCAAGGCATAGCTGAGCCTGTTACGCTGTCAAACGAGGCAAGTTGCATATGGTCAAGATCGAAGCCATTCTCCAGCCGTCGAAGCTGGATGCTGTGAAAGACGCCCTGCTTGAAGCGGGCATTGAAGGCATGACCATTCTGGAAGCGCGTGGCCATGGGCGCCAGAAGGGTCACACCGAGTTCTATCGCGGCCGCGAATACACGGTCGACCTTCTCCCCAAGGTCAAGATCGAGTTGGTGGTCACGGACGATATGAAAGACAAGGCCATTTCGGCTATCGGCTCCGCGGCGCGCACGGGACGAATCGGCGACGGCAAGATTTTTGTGAGCCGGATTGAAGAGGCCATCCGCATCCGCAATGATGAGCGCGGGGAAACGGCGCTGTAGCAAGTCTCAAGAAGTCAGGCCCTATGGGCACAGATGCACGTAGACCGCAGTATTGCCTCGGTTCCAGCTGTGGGCGAGGTGTCACTTACTCAATTGAGGCATTGACATGCGCGCAATCAAACATTTTGTCCTTTTCATTGAAGCGGACCGGCACGACCGGCGCCACTGGGCGCGTTTGCTCAAGCTCTTTCGGCAGGACCCCCTGCGCTGCCCGGGCTATGAGTTCGATGGAATCGATCTGTCCGGCTCGGAAAACAAGCTTGAGGAACTGCACCGGGTTCTAACCGGCGAAAGCTCCAGATACAGGGTTTCGCCGGACCAATACCCACCGCACGGCTCGCCGGACGCCCCGCTGGCTTACGCTGAATTGGCCGCTCGTGAGGACCCGCTTCTGATATTGGTCGGCATTCGGGCTGGGGCAAACCTCATACGAGCGTACCTCCTCAACCTGCTTCGAGTCGAACCGGACCCCCGGAAGGTGGAGGTGGATGTGAGGCAGATTCGCCGGGTGGAGCAGGTGCTGCTCTACGACCCCGCCCCGCAGGATTACCTGACGTGGATCAAGCACATCTTCCGGTTTCTCGCCATTTCAACCTTGCTGGTGGCATTTGTGGCTTTTGGCGCGTGGATCTGGCGGGAGGCGACAGGCCAGACCCTCTGGATGATGGGCAAGGAGAGGTCGCCGCTGGATTATGTCGTGGTATTCTCCGGAATCGCCTGCCTGTTGGCTCTTCCGATGTCCAACGAGATCCGGGACTTTCTGTTCCGAGGGCCGAAGCGCCGGCGCGAAGAGGAGCTTCGGCGGCAGGATGAGGAAAATCTCGCGGAGCTCTTCGACGATCGGGTAAAGCGCGGGCGCAAGGATAAGAGCGGGACGTGGCCAGTTCCGGTGCGCGAGTTCGCGCGCACAAAGATCAACGCGAGCCGAAAAGCCGAGGTTGACGAGTTTGCGCAGCAAATTGCTGCGACGGCTGAACACCGCCATATCTTTACGGTCGATCGGTATGAGCGAACTTATGCAATTTCTCCGATCGATCGCAAACAAATTCCGCTGGAATTTCGCAAACTCGAACATATGACGGAGCCCTACAATCTGGCCATCCAGGGCTACAATATTCACTTCTCCAATCTGCCCCAGCCACGGTGCGGAGACGGCGGCGAATTGCCTTACTGGTACTTCAGGAAATTTACCAATGGGAGGCTGTTAGTCAAACAAGAGCCAGAGGGAAACAAATCCTCATCCCTCGAAAAGGAAGTCGCGAAGAAGAATATGGAGTTCATCTACAGATTCGAGCCGAAGCGTTCGAAGACGTACCTACTCGAACTGGCGATCTATGGTGGATATAACGTGGGGGACCGCAACAGCCACATGCACCTGCCGGCGAATTCCCGCTTCAACCAAGTTGTGGAAGTGCTCGACCTGAGGGCCTACCTGTCCCAGGGCTGGAAAATCCCGGCTCCGCCCGAAGCCTACTTCATCCCAGGGAATATTCCTGAAACTCACGGCGATCGAAACGACGTGGCTGGAACGGCGTGCAATTGTGTGCGCGACGGGTGGCTTGACCCAAGATGCCAGCAGTTGGAGGTAATCCCTGACATCAATCGCCCCGGAGTTTACTCATGGAGCGTTTACGACCTCCGAGACGGGGGCCAAATCGGCTTTCGATTCCGGGTGGACAAGCAGCAAGGCGATGAAAACGAGAAGAGAGCTTCACAAAAATGAAGACACAAATCCACCTCAAGCCAGGATACGCGGCTATGTTTGGCTACGGATCGCTCCTACTAAGACAAAGCATGGAGCGAACGCTCGGACACCCCTTCGCGCAGCAGCCGATCGAGTGCACACTGACCGGATGGCGTCGCAGCTGGGATGTTTTCATGCCGAACCGGGGCTTCTATGAGAAGACAGAGGACGAAGAGTTTGTGCCGGAGAACATCATTTACCTCAACCTGCGGCCAGTTGCCGGTGACAGAGTCAACGGGCTGCTGTATTGCGTGACCGAGGAAGAGTTTTCGCTGTTTGACGAGCGCGAATGGATTTACGACCGGGTGCGGATCACGGCGGATTTCGAAGACATCGAATTGGCCGACGGAGAGGCGTATGCCTATGTCGCGAAGCCTCAATGGATTTTGGATGGAACCAGTTCGCGCGCCTGGGCGGCGCTTAGAGCTTCTTATCTCAGTATCGTTGAAGCCGGACTCAACGAGCTTGGGATGGGGTTCCGAGAGGTGTACGACCGATCGACCGACCCGGTACCCGCGCATCGGGTCTTTGCCGACCTCCGCCGGGAGAATTCTGAGCCACTTGCCAGAAGTTAGGGACTCACAGGCAAGCATCGTCTAGCGACCCACAATTTATGCAGCCGCTATGGCGCAGGAGGTGTGAGTGAAATTCCCCTTCCGCGCCAACTTCGCTTATTCTGTTAATAATTCCTAACTTGCTTCGGCGAGCCACACGAAAAACTCATGACTCCAGTCGCTTTCGCGGTTGACGATCTCCGGGAGCAGTATATGCG
>PMWR01000330.1 GCA_003166055.1 Acidobacteriaceae bacterium | reverse complement strand
TTTGAGCTGACCTGGGACAGAATTACGCAGGCAGAATAGAAGAGTGATTGAACCGCAATCTTGGAAAGACTATGGAACCCTATTTCACCGACCTGGCGACCGCATTCGTTCGAGGACGGCTTGGCGACCCCGCGGCTACCATCGACGATGGCCGGAAGGCTGGGCTTCGGCTCCACAAGTTCAAACGGAACACGGAATTGCCCAGGGTGAAGCGAGTTCTCGGGATGTTGCGAGGGCTTGCGCCGGAGAGTCTTCTGGATCTCGGCAGCGGGAGAGGCACGTTTCTCTGGCCACTGCTGGCCAGCTTGCCCCACCTCCCGGTAACCGCCATCGAACAAAGTGAACGAAGAGTCGCTGACTTGCTTGCGGTGCGCGGCGGAGGAGTGGAGCGCCTGAGTGTCGTGCGCATGGACGCCGAGCACCTGACATTTGCTCCGCAGTCCTTTGACGGCGTAACCATGCTGGAGATTCTTGAGCACTTGCCGCGTCCAGAGCTTGGCCTGCGCGGTGCTTTGTCGGTTGCACGACGCTTTGTCATCGTAAGTGTGCCGTCGGTACCGGATGACAACCCGGAGCATTTGCATCTCTTCAGCGTGGAGCAGTTACGCCAGATGGCGGCCAATGCCGGGTGCAGCCGGGTAACATTTGAGCATGTGCTGAACCACCGGATCATGCTGTGCCAGACGACATGAGAGAGATTGTCAAATTCCCGCGAACACCGCATTTGGAAGGCTCACGCACGCAGCGTGGAGACGAAGATGTGGCCGTCGTGTCCCCTCTCGACCTGCGCGGGCAGTACCTGGTGGTTGAAGAAAAGCTGGACGGCGCCAATAGCGCCATCAGTTTCGATGAAGATGGCACACTGATCCTGCAAAGCCGTGGCCATGTCTTGTCTGGCGGTCCACGAGAACGTCAATTCGATCTCTTCAAACGCTGGGCCAATCACCATCGCACAGCACTCTGGAGCCTCCTTGGTGCCCGCTTCATCATGTATGGCGAATGGCTCTATGCGCGGCACACGATCCCCTACGATTTGTTGCCGCACTTTTTCCTGGAGTTCGATCTGCTCGATCGCAGTACTGGTGACTTTCTCAGCACGGATCGTCGCAGGAAAGTTTTGCAGGGTGGTCCGGTAGTCTCCGTACCTGTTCTTGCCAGTGGGGTGCTCGGCAAGTTTGAATCGCTGATTGGGCTGTCGCAATGCGCCTCTAATGAGCTGATGGAGGGCCTTTACATCAAGTGGGAGGAAGAAGGCAGAGTCCTTGGGCGCTATAAGTTCGTCCGAAGCGGCTTCCTGCAGGCGGTCGAAGAGGAAGGGATGCACTGGATGGACCGGCCGATTGAACCCAACCAGCTTCGACCGGATGTCGATCTTTTTGGCAGTTGAGTGGTACAGATGGTTGCCAGCGTGTGTACCTTGGATAACCTCGGGAGCAAGCCATGAATTCAATTTCGCGTTGGTGCCCGTCTGCTCCTGAATGGCGCGTGGATTGGCCTGCTCTCGATCGAGAGTTCGAGTGGATTCGAGCGATGCGCGGCTGTGCGCAGGATGCGGTCTTCCACGCGGAGGGTGATGTCTGGATCCATACGCGCATGGTCTGCGAGGCGATGGCCGCGTTGCCTCAATGGCGCGCACTCCCGGAACGAGATCGCCAGGTGGTCTTCGCCGCCGCGGTTCTGCATGACCAGGCGAAGCCATCTTGCACGCGCGAAGAGAATGGTCGCATCACGAGCCGAGGCCATTCGGTTCGAGGGGCCATCGAGGCACGCCGCATCCTTTGGGGGATAGGTACCGATTTTGCATCCAGAGAACAGATCTGCGCTCTTGTGCGCCATCACCAGGCGCCCTTCCACCTGATTGATCGCGACGACGCGCAGCGCCAGGTCTTCCTCATCAGCCAGACAGCGCGATGCGACCTCCTGGCTCTCCTGGCCAGGGCTGACATTCTTGGCCGGCAATGTGGAGATCAGGAAGAACTGCTCAACAAAGTCAGCCTTTTTGAGGAATTCTGCCGCGAACTGAATTGCTTCGACCAGCCGCGCAAATTCGCCTCCCCGCACAGCCGGTTCGAGTACTTCCGAGCAGAACACCGCGACCCAGGTTATTTGGCGCACGAAGACTTCCGATGTGAGGTGACAATGATGTCCGGTCTGCCTGGAGCGGGCAAGGACACCTGGATTCGACGTTGGCTTCCAGGATGCCCAGTCATCAGTCTGGACGCTATCCGCGAAGAACTGGATGAAGCACCAACCGGGAATCAAGGCAAGGTCATACACCAGGCCCGCGAGCGTGCGCGGGAGTTTTTGCGAGCGCGGCAAGATTTCGTCTGGAATGCTACGAATTTGAGCCGTGAGATTCGCGGCCAGCTCGTCAATTTATTCACCGACTATCACGCGCGCGTACGCATCATCTATGTGGAAGCTTCCGTGTCAAAACTGCATCGCCAGAATAAGGACCGGGCCGAAGCAGTGCCGGGAGCTGCGATCTCAAGAATGATGGATCGTTGGGAAGTGCCAACGGTGATCGAGGCTGATGCAGTGGAGTGGTGGATCGATGGGGAGCAGTCGGTAACCAATACGCATCAGGTGCGATAGATTCAAAGTGCCACAGATGAACAGGGAATTCGAAACACGGGGCTACGCAGCGCGGACGAGTTCCGCATCACGTATGTGCCCATCGAATCGCGATAGGTTTCTTCACTTGTGTTTTGCGGCAATTCGCTTCGCCTGGTCGATGACTTGTTGTTCGTT
>PMWR01000273.1 GCA_003166055.1 Acidobacteriaceae bacterium | reverse complement strand
ACCAAGGAGTCCCTGGCCGAGTCGAATACCCACTACGCGCAGGGTGGAATCGCCGTCGCCATGGAAGGCAGCGAAGACGTTGCGCTTCACCTTGAAGACACCGTGAACGCCGGCGATGGAATTGTTTATCGCCCTGCCGCCGAGGCGCTTGTTGCCGAGGGCCCGGCGCGCGTGGCGGAACTGATCGAATGGGGCGCGGCCTTCGACCGGGCCGCGGCCCAGGACGGCGGCCAGTTGCTTCGCACTCGCGAAGGCGCGCACTCGCTGCCCCGCATCCTGCACGCCAATGGCGACGCGACGGGCGCGGAGATCAGCCGCTCCCTGGTCGCCTTTGCCCGCGCGCATCAGCGCATTCGCTTCGCCGAATGGACCATGGTCACTAGCCTGGTGGTTGCCGATGGCCGCGTCATCGGCGCAGACCTCGCCGGCGCCGGCTCTTCCGGCGACAACACGCACTATCGAATCAGCGCCCGGGGCGTACTGATCGCCGCAGGCGGCGCGGGCCAGGTCTATTCCGATACCACCAACCCCGCAGTAGCCACCGGCGACGGCATCGCCCTGGCCGCGAATGCGGGCGCCGAGTTGGCTGACATGGAGTTCTACCAGTTCCATCCCACCGCGCTATCGCTCCCCGGCGTTCCGCGCTTCCTGCTCTCCGAAGCTTTGCGCGGTGAAGGCGCGTACCTGCGCAACGACCGCGGAGAGCGATTCATGGAGCGCTATCACCGGCAGCTTGAGCTCGCCCCCCGTGACGTGGTAGCCCGCGCCATTGCGCGCGAGGGAATGGGGAAGAACGCAGGCGAAACGAGGATCGTGCATCTGGATATGAGGCACGTCAAGAACATCGATCCGCAGGAACGATTTCCCGGAATCTCGGCGTTCTTAACCAAACATGGGCTGGATTTGGGGCGGGATTTGATCCCCGTGCGCCCGGCCGCGCATTACCTGATGGGCGGGATCAGGACGGACCTCGATGGGCGTACAAGTCTAAAAGGGTTGTACGCGGCAGGCGAAGCCGCCTGCACCGGCGTTCACGGGGCCAATCGCCTGGCCTCAAACTCGCTGCTTGAAGGGCTGGTCTTTGGCGCGCGTGCGGCAAACGCGATGCTGGCCGATCGGCTGGCGCTGCTCCCTGCGCCCGATGTTGCTCAGGCCTTGAAGCCGATGGCCAAAGAGGACGATGACCTGGTGGACGTGTTCATTCATCACTTGCAAGAGGCGATGTGGGCAGATGCCGGTTTGCTACGCCAGAAATCCACTCTGCAGCAGGGCCTCGCCGCGCAGGCGGAGTGCGAGACCAGCCTCGCACGCTTCGTTCAGGAAGGGAAGAGAAGCCGCCGCCTGAGCGAAGCGCAGGCGCTAAGCTGCGTGGCCCACGCTATTTTGCGTTCAGCCCTGGCCCGCACCGAAAGCCGCGGCGCGCATTTCCGCAACGACTTTCCGCAGCGCGACGACGCACAATTCCGCAAGCATTCGGTCTTCTCCAATACCGGCAAAATCAGGTTTGAGGAGTGGTGAAACAGTTGTCAGTTGTCAGTAATCAGTGGTCAGCCCGAATGGAGCGCAGGCGAGCCCGTACCTTAGTCCCTGAGTCCCTTAGTCCCTGATCCCTGATCCCTGTTCCCCGCCATCCACGACACCACCGCGCATACCGTGAGAATCGTGCCCATGATGGCGAGCGAAAGGACGATGGGCACATCGATCCAGCGCGCGGCCAGCATCTTGAAAGCCACAAACGCCAGCATCGCGCCCAATCCGTAGTGCAGGTAGCGGAAGCGGTCGAGGAGCGACGCCACCGCAAAGTAAAGCGAGCGAAGGCCAAGAATGGCAGCGATGTTCGACGTGTACACCACGAAAGGATCGTGGCTTATGGCCAGCACCGCGGGAATCGAATCGACCGCAAACAGGATGTCGGTGATTTCGATGGCCAGAATCACCGGCAGCAGCGACCCTTTGGCTGGCTGCAGCTTGCGTATCCACTCCGGAATGGCCGCGTTCGCTGACCCGCCGCGCACCAGCCGCCAAGCGGCATAAAGCAGAAACAGTCCAAAGATCCACGTGATCCACTCGAAGCGCCGGAGCAATGCAATGCCGGCCAGAATGAACAGCGCCCTCAGCACCACTGCCCCGCCCACGCCCCACAGCAAGGCGTTGTGCTGGCGCTGCACGCTGATGCGGAATCCCTGAAAGATCACCAGAAAGACGAAGAGATTGTCGACGCTGAGCGAGGTTTCGATCGCGTAGCCGCCCACCCACTCAAGCGCCGTTTGCCTTCCATGCGAAACGGCGATCCATGCCGCAAAGCCGGTAGCAGCCAGCACCAGGAAGGCCGTCCAGAGCCACGCGAAGGTCTGCGAGTTCCCCGATTCGCGGCGATGGCCACGCAGCTGCGAGTCGGCCAGCAACAGCGCCGCCACAGCAGCATGGAACCCCACCCACCAGACCCATGAAACGCCCGCAATCATTTCTGGATGGTATAGAAGGCAGTTGTCAGTTGTCAGTTTTCAGTGCGCTTCCTGGTCTATTCCAGCACCAGCACGTGCTTACTCAAGTTTGGCCCTGCCATCGAACGGATCGCCTTATCCAGAGTGACGAGGACTCCGCCTTCCTTCACGGCGAGTCCGAGCAGATAGGCATCGGTAATTTGCTGGTGCCCGAAGATCCTTCCCTTGAAGGGCGCGGTAATCGAAGTCCAGTTGGCCTCGATGGGCCAGTACCGATAGCCCGGACGGTTTATCAGGCTAGTTAGCACATTGGTTGCTTCTTCAAGCGAGTAAGAACCCAGCTTTGGATTCATTGCTACCCGAAGAAAGCCAGCCTCGGAAAACGCGCAGAGCCCCCAGTCGAGGCCGGGAGCACCAAACCACTTCATCGCAATTCCAAAATGAACATGCTTTAGCTCTGTAAGAGCGATCAAAACATTCACGTCGAGCAGATATCTCTGCTTGTTCAATCGTCGTCCTCTTCCAGGGCCGCTTTGACCATTTCGTTGGTAATGACTCTGCCCGTGCTGGCAAAGACAAGCATCCCATTGGGTAGCCTCTTGAGCCGCGGTGAAGGCGACGGCTCCGCAAACCGCGCTTCCTGACCCTTGCGCACAAACTCGCTGATGGCTGCACCCAGTGTGATTCCCTTGCCCTTGGCGCAGAGCATCGCTACTTCGTAGGCGTCGTCGTCGAGTGTGACGGTAGTTCTCATGGATATAGTATGCATCAATCTGGAAACTGATGCAATTTCTGGAAATGATGCGTATCCTAGCTAAGAACATCAAGAATGAGTAACGGACCAACGGGCCGGCAGCATCCACGCCGTCCGTTTCATCGCGCGTTGATTAAACGCATCGTCTCCATGAACACGTCGCCATCGATCGTCAAACTGCGGACGCTGATCTTGTCCATGGTGTCCTGGGCGGTGTGGTGGTAGCTGTTGTTGGGGCCATAGTCGAGGTCGATTACGTCAATCGAAGGAACGCCGCGCTCGACAAAGGCCAGGTGATCGTCTTCAACCGCCTCTTCCGTCTGGAAGAAATACTTGTCGTAGCCGAACTTGTGGGCCGCGTGCCGCACCAGATCGACCAGCCAGTCTGTCGATTGGTTTTCATGCTGAATGTCGAGGTCCTTGTCGCCGATCATGTCGGCTAGCATGAATGCCTTGATCTTGCTCAGCGTGCCATCCCGCCCCCATTTTGCCGCCAGATGCCTGCTGCCATAAGTTGAGTCCGATTTGGACCAGGTCTGAATCGCTTCTTCGCCGTCAAAGAAGACCAGCCACACCGAGTAGCCGTCGAGAAGCTTGCCGCGTGCCCCATCACTTCGTAACTGGTCCGCGATGGCAAGCAGCAGCCCGGTCGTCGATCCGCCATCGTTGGCTCCCACAAAGTTGATGGTGCGGAGCGGGTAGTTGGTTTCGTAGTGCGTGCTC
Source organism: Acidobacteriaceae bacterium (assembly GCA_003166055.1). The sequence continues at coordinate 2,920 of PMWR01000273.1, read as the reverse complement.
AGCACGATCACGCCGTCTCTCTTGCCCGGGAAGCGGACGATGAAGTTACGCATGGCTACCGGACCGATGGGCGTGTTGGCGGTGAACGTGTCTTCTTCTAGCTGATCCTGCCTGAAGTGGCTGCGCAGAAAATCTTCGGCCTTCAAATGACCGGGGCTGGTGGGCCAGCGCGGGCCGATGGCTACAAACTCGCGCGCGTACTCCATAGCCTTTGCGCCGTTGAAATGCTGTTGAGCAAATCCTGGCTGCGCAAAACCAAATGCAGCCATCAACAAGAACAGGGCTGCTGCTCTTCTCAAAAGCGCAATCACTTCGCAGCCTCTTTGGCTTCCTTCGCTTTGCGGCGCGAAGGATGCACCCACCACGCCACGCCGATGCCAATCAGGTAGAGCGCCAGCATGGGAACCGCGTAGATGCACATCGTCCACGGATCGGGACTCGGGCAAATGAAGGCTGCCACCAGGAAGACCGCGAGAATCGCGTAATTAATGTTCTTCCACAGGAACCTGGGACTGACGATGCCGAACATGGCCAGAAAGAAGATGAGAATCGGCATTTCAAAGCTGATGCCCAGGCCCAGAATGATCGACAAAAAGAAGCTGGAGTAGTCCTCGATCGTGACCATCGGGGTGAAGTTGTGGCCGAAGTCCACGATGAGGATTTTGAGCGCGCCGGGCAGCACATAGTAGTAGCCGAAGGCAGCGCCACCCAGAAACAATGCGACCGTAGCGGTCATGAAGGGGATCACGAAGCGCCGCTCTTTTTGGTAGAGCCCCGGCGCAATGAACAGCCAGACCTGGAAGAGTATGAAAGGCGATGCCACGATTGCACCGCCCACCAACGAGACCTGCAGTTGCAGGTTCAACGGGTCCATGGGGTGGGTGAAGACCAGCGTTTTGCCGATTTTGACGAGCGGCGCCTGAATAAAGGCTACAAACGGGTTGCGAAAGATCCAGGCAATAATAAAGCCAGCGCCGAGATACAGCATGGAGTGAACAAGGCGCCGGCGCAGCTCGTCGAGATGCTCCATAAGGCTCATGCCGGGGAGTTCGGCGCGCTGGGTTACCGCTGCCCGCGCTTTGCCGATTGCGTCCGCTGGATCAACCATGGTGGGTTTCCTCGGCGGCGGCTGCAGCCGGATCGTCTTGGGCTGGATTGGGTTGGGCTGGAGCTACGCCGGTTGACACGTTAGAATCGGCGGCGATCTCCGGCTCGGCGCTTGCAGCCTGGGTGGGCGGGCTCCATGGCCGCGCTGCCGGAACAGGTTCGCCGGTCGATGGCGGCTGAATCTGCGGAACAGTTTCTTCCGCCTTGAACTCCGCTGAATCTACAGGAGATTGCACTGCGACGGGGTCAGGCGATGCAGCAGAGGACTCAGCGGTCCCAGGCATCTCGATAGCGGTTGGCGCCGGTGGTGGCGCGGCCAGAGCCAGCGCTCGCAGGCGTGCCTCTTCCTGCTTGCGCCGGTCGGCATCTTCGGCGTTGCGCAGTTCCTCTTCCATCTGAAACTTGAAGTCGTTCGAGGCCTTGCGGAACTCGTACATCAGCTTGCCGATCTGGCGGCCAATCTGCGGCAACTTGCGTGGGCCAAAGAACACCAGCGCTATCACCATTATGATCAGCGAGTCAGCCATGCCCAGGCTGGCAAACTCAATTGTCGGCGGGATGCCCATCGTGAGCAATCATACCTTTCCGTGCTGGACGGTCACAAACCGTGCGGATCGGGACTGCCGTCGTCTATGGCGGCGTTCGATCTCACCAGGTATAGCCTCCAGACGGTGGCGGCCAGCTTCCCAGCAATTGCCGCAGCAGCACGATGCGTCCAAAATGGTACGCATTGTGGGCGCCCAGGCTCTCCAATTGCTCGCGGGCGGTCATGGTGCGCGCAGGCTCGCCGGGACGGGAGGGGCAACGGACGACGCGCTCCAGGTGTTCGCTGTCCCGCGCGGCAGCGGCCGCCTCTATATTGGTACGGAAGAAACGCTGCCGCAGTTGGTCCCAGTCTTCCTGGGCTGCGTCGGCCTCGGAGGGGAAGCCGTCTGACGGGCGAGCGGGAAACGGCGTTTCGATGCTGAGAATCCAGTCCAGCGTGACCTGTTGCCAGAAAACGATGTGCCATAGTTCCTCATAGATGGTGTGCGGAGCGCCCGAGACGGCGCGATGGGCCAATTCGCCGGGCAGGCTTTCAAGAATGGTTGCCGGCGCGGAGTGGGCGCTTTCGCCGGCCAGAACCTGCTCAAGTTCGTTCATGATTGCTCCTTTGCCATCGCCAGTTTACGGGAACCCGGTAACCGAATCTCGCCGCAGCGGCCTCGATTCGCATCCGAAGTTGACCTTCGGTTAAAATAGCTTCAGTTGGATGGGTCTGATCGGCGCTTCGACTGAAGCGTTCCGGGTTCGGAAATCATCCAATGGAACGAAAGGGCTGCAACATCCCCGTGGATGGGGGCTCTCCTGGAACGTCCGGCGGCAGCGCCGGAGAAATCGGGAGATTCAGCGCATCCACTGCAGGCCAACATGCTTTCAACATCTCCGTCCGCCGTTCTCACTTGGGATTGGCTGGACTGAAGGCGGAACAAAGTGAACCTGGTTCTAGAAGACGTTACGGCGGTCTCGCCGGAGACTGCAAATGCCCGCTACTCCGAAGATGCCTGCAGCCTTGAAAACTACCTGGCGCTTCCCGATCACACCATGGATGCGCGCATTGCCGCGGCGCGGNNATCCGCTTCGCGGACTTTACCGGCGACAGCTACAAGCTCTCCAAGATTGCCGCGGAAACCGGTGCCAGGTACATCGTTTTCTGCGGCGTGCACTTCATGGCCGAGAGTGCGGATGTGTTGGGGCGCCCCGAAGGACCGGAACAACAAGCCCAGCAGGTGATACTGCCCGATTTGAATGCCGGCTGTTCCATGGCCGATAT
>PMWR01000063.1 GCA_003166055.1 Acidobacteriaceae bacterium | reverse complement strand
CGCTATGCGCTACTCATGGGATGAACGGGAGGACCAACGCAAGCATGGCGGAGTCTCATTCGAGCAGCACCTTATCCTACAGCCCGGCATCCTCTTAGCCGCCTTTAGGCTCGGAGTGCGCGTTGGGCTGATATCGTCCCCCTCCTCGCATTAGCCAAGAACTCGTCAGGAGGAGCAAAATGATGGGATGAGGATAGAAGACCTTTCCGATTTTCCTGCCCTGTCCCAACTAGCCCGAGCCTTGTGGAAGCAGGGGAAAACCAGGGGAGCAGCGGTTTTTGTAGGCGCCGGATTCAGCCTCAACGCACGGAGAGTCCACGAAGGAGCCGCAAATCCTCCCTTGTGGTCTGATCTTGCAGATGTGATGGAGGCGCGCATCGGTTCGGCGAAGGATCGCTTCCGCGACCCATTGCGCCTCGCGGAAGAGTTCAAGGTGGTGCTGGGCCAATCCGCGCTTGAAGGGCTGATTCGCGAACTCGTGCCGGACGATCAATGGCTCCCTGGCCCCTTACATGAGAATCTCGTGGAACTGCCATGGGTAGATATTCTAACGACCAACTGGGACACGCTCCTTGAACGAGCTGCCGTTACAACGCTTAGTCGCGATTATGAAACAGTGCGCTGCCTTGAGGACATTCCGACAACAAGGGCGCCGCGTGTTGTCAAACTTCATGGCAGCCTTCCATCGAACCGTCCATTTATTTTTTCGGAGGAAGATTATCGGACCTACCCACAGAAGTTTGCTCCATTCGTCAACCTAGTCCAGCAAGTGCTTCTCGAAAATGAGCTCTGTCTCCTGGGATTTTCTGGCGACGATCCAAATTTCCTCAAATGGACCGGATGGATCCGAGACCAATTGGGCGACTCTGCAAGGCGCATCTACCTCGTCGGCGCGCTGCATTTGGGCACGGCGCAGAGGCGGCTTCTTGAGCTGCGAAATATCTCCCCAATCGACCTAAGTCCACTCGTTGCGGATCTTGAAAGTGCCAGACGCCATCAAGCCGCTGCAGAGCTCTTCCTCGATTACCTCCGCTCTGCGACTCCGAAAGCTGCTTGGGAGTGGAGCCCACACTCGGTGAGGCGCCGCGCGGCCTGGAATCCTCAATCCTCACCAGAACAGATGGCTTCAGAACTGAAAGAACAAGCCAATGAATGGGCCGCCGTCAGGCTTAGTTACCCCGGATGGCTGATTTGTCCGCCGCATCAGCGGGAGGAACTTAAGCAAGACAACTTTCACATGGTGAGGAATCCCAAGGCGCTTGAGGCGATGACGCCGAAGGATCGCACCCAAATTGTCTATGAGATCGCTTGGAGATTGGATACTGCCCTCTTGCCGATAACTACCTGCATTAAGGCTATTGAGGCGGCGGTCGAAGAAGAAGGGCCTTGGGATGAACTGAGCCACCGGGACTTTGTGGTAACGCTGCTCCTCCGAAATGCGAGGGAGACCCGCGATCAGTCCGCCTTTGACAGATGGGCCTCAGAACTCGAAAGAGGGACGGCTCGCAATCCGGAGATTGCACCATCAATCGCGTATGAAAAGTGCCTCTGGGCGCGGAACGGGCTCGACTTCGATGGGCTTGGAAAGCTGGTAGCGACTCTTCAGGGGACTGGCCCGGTGTGGGGCCTCAAAACCGCCGCCCTGTACATTGACCTCGGCGATTTTCGCACAGCGCGCCTGCGTGTCGATAAAGCCCGAGCCGAAGCACGCGAACTATTCTTTAGGGATCGGAATTCCATCTGGGCTCTGTCAAGATTGGCGTGGGCCAGTTTCTGCGCGGGCCAGTTGCGGGATTTAAGTGAAATGACGGGCAGCGACAGAGACGAAACGGCGATCCCGGACTCTGTCCTTCACGAAAGAGGCTGTGACCCATGGGGAACCATCACCGCTTTAGATGGGGCGATTGAGAGGGGTCTCACATCGCAGGCCAAAGCTAGCCGACCGGTTGAGCCGCTTTTTGAAGCGGGGACCTATCGCGATCACGGAATCACGCTCTTCGGCTCGCCACCGGGGCTTGTTAACTACGAGATGGACCGTCTGTCCGATTCAGTAGGCATCGCTCCAAGGACACGGAACGTCGTTGTCTTAAGTGAACGAATGGAGCGAGCGGAACCGCTGACCGTCTACCAAGGCGATGCCGATTACCTGCGTTTACTCCGTATTGTCCAAGCCAATGGAAAGGAGGCACTGGAGCGGGGCTTCGGCAGGATTCAGGTGGCAAATCTGCCCCAAGAGCGCGTCGATTCTCTCCGAGGAATTCTCTCCAAGGCGATCGACTACGCGCTCGCGCAGGTTAGGCGAAGAGAAGGTCGGCAGGATCAGTTCTGGAGCAATCGAGCAGCCGCGTACACCGAGGTTCTGTCGCGCTTGCTAGTTAGATCGGAGCCCGAAGAGGCTCTGCGATGGTTTCGAAAAGGGCTTGCTTTTGCAAAGGATGATCGGTGGCATTCGCTCGAACTCTATGAACCACTTGGACATCTGATCAAATGGGGCTTATCAGCAATTCCGCCGTCAAAGAAACCCGAGCTCCTTGAAGAGTTGATGGGGTTCCCCTTGCCGGATGAAACCCAGCGTCCCGGCCAATTACAGCAATACTGGCCTGATTCTTCGAGTTGGATCGAACCGCCCCTCATGAAGAGGCCCAGATCCGACAGAAGCTTCGGGGATCGGGTCACGGCACTGATCGAGCTTGTGAGGGTGGGCCAACCCGAGACGCGGAGCCGCGCGTCGCTTTGGTTAGCGGGACTTCAAATGAGTGGAGTTTTGACGACAGATGAGGGGGCGCGATTCGGTGAAGCGCTATGGTCCAGGCGTGCGTCAACCGCGGACTTCCCATCCGATACGAATCTCTATTCGCACATGTTCCTTCTCCTGCCATCCCCGAATCCGCAGGAAGCGCGAGAATTGTTCAAGAAGCGGGACCATGAGCCGTCAACAGCCGACTATTTGGTTGCGGTTGCAGGAGCAAGTGCGCTCCAGAACGATGGCACTCGCCTGAATTTGTACGACTCGAGTGAAGCGCTGGAAAAGCTTGATCGATTGCTAAATTGGCGACCCAAGCCAGTACCGCAATTCGATCTGGGCCAAGTCGCGAGAGAGAACATTCTTTGCCTCCAGGCCCTTGGAGGCGCAATCGCCGACGCGATCCTTCCTGCGCTTATCCCGGGCGAACTTACCGTTGAATTGGTAGAACGCATATTCAGTCGTGAAGCGGATTCCCTATCGATTTGCCGTGCCTATCCGCAGGTCTTGCGGCTGCTACCTTCCGAGGAGGAGCGCGCCGTCAACGGAACAATTAAGGCGATGATAAGCAGAGATAGCGATGTAGCATGGGCAGGGTTCAACGCCCTCTACCGGTGGCTGCGCGGCGCACTGCAGGGAGACTTCGTAAGGATCCCACGAAGGCTCATCGAAATTACGCTTTCAGTGATCGAGACTCGCAGAGAACCCGGACTGCTTCGCGCGCTGGACCTTGCGAGACGCTTAGCTGACGCGGGGCTTTTCGGGGTTGGCGAAATGGACCGATTGGCCGAGGCGCTCGGGTTGATTCATTTGGAAACTGCGTATGATGCCGCTGATCTCGAAAAAACGATCAATGTCGGAACCCTGACTCTCGTCAGGGCTGCGGCTGTCCGGTTAGCGCACTCCCTAGACGCCAGAGGCGTGAAGCACCACGATGTGGAAACGTGGTTGAGTGAAGCACCGTCCGATCCAATGCCGGAAGTGAGGTTCGCTCTAGAGGCTCCAGCCGACTGACCTATCCGCCTGAGCCCAACGGCTGGATCGCAGCACCTACCTGGGCATGTCGCGGTGGAGGGCTTTTACCTGGTAGCCGGCGCGCTTTAGTTGATTGGCGATTTCTTCGGCCATCATGACGCTGCGGTGCTGGCCGCCGGTGCATCCGAAGGCGACCGTCAGGTAGCTCTTCCCTTCCTCGACATAATGCGGGAGCAGGTAGAGCATGAGGTCGAGAACGCGGGTGAGGAACTCGCGGGTTTGGGGAAAGCCGCAGATATACGCGGCTACTTTGGGGTCGAGCCCGGTCTTCTTGCGGAATTCAGGAACGAAGTGGGGGTTGGGCAGGAAGCGGACGTCGAAGACCATATCGGCGTCGAGGGGCACGCCGTTTTTGAAGCCGAAGCTGAGGCAGGAGACGAGTAGCTGCTGGGCCTGGTCGTGGTGGCCAAAGCGGTCGAGGATGTGGGCGCGGAGCTCGTGGACGTTGAAGTCGGAGGTGTCGATGAGGGTGTCGGCGACGTTGCGGATGGGGTCGAGGAGCTGGCGCTCTTCAACGATGGAGCGGGAGACGGTTTCTGAGCGGCCGAGGGGGTGGGGGCGGCGGGTTTCAGAGTAGCGGCGGACGAGGACGGCGTCTTGCGCGTCGAGAAAGACGACGCGGGTGGAGAGCAGCTTGCGGACGCTCTTGAGGATTTCAGGGAGGCGGTCGAGGGTGGCTCCTTCGCGGATGTCGACGACGATGGCGGCGCGCTCGATTTCGGTGGATGCACGGACGAGGGCGGCGAAGTTCGGGAGCAGCTCGAGGGGCAGGTTGTCGACGGCGTGGTAACCGATATCTTCAAAGGCCTTGAGGGCCGAGGCCTTGCCGGCGCCGGAGATTCCGGTGACGATGACCAGTTCCCTGGCAGGCTTTTTCAATAATTTTCGAGGGATGGGTTGCGGTTTCGGCTGCCTGGTCCGCACGGCCTTTTTGGGAGGGGTCATGGGCACATGCTACACCGAAGAGGTTGGCTCAGGCACCCGGCTCGATCGCCCAGCGACCCCGTTCGGCGAGGGTGAGCGCCTGGGCTGGGTTCAACAGGCGCGAGAGCAGGGCGCCCTGGCCGAGTTCGCAGCCCATGCGGCAGAGAGCGGTCAGTTGCTCCGGGGTCTCGATACCCTGCGCGACCACCTGAATGCCGAGCGTGTGGCCGAGGCGAACCAGCGACTTGAGAACCGTGAGCCGGCGTGCCGCGGCGGTGGAAGCGGCGGTCAGTTTGGGGTCGAGCTTGAGCACGGCGATGGGCAGGCGCATGAGGTGGTTGAGGGGCGCGAGGCTGGAGCCGAAGTTGTCGATTGCAACGCGCGCACGGGATTCGACCAGACGCTCCAGAATGGCCGCTGCCGCCTCGGGATTCTCGTTCAGCGTGGTCTCCTGGACCTCAATCACGAGGCGCCAGGGATCGATGCTGGTGGCAGCCAGCGCGGTTTTGACTTGAGCAACCAGATCGCAGTGGTAGAACTGGCGGCTGGACAAATTGACGGTCAGGGAGAGATCTGGCTGCCTCAAATCATGGGGCTCACTGGTCAAGGCTTGCAACTGGCGGCAGGCGGCGGCGAGCGACTCGCGGCACAGGGTGATGGAGAGGCCGGAATCCTCGGCTACGGAAAGCAGATCGCTGAAGCTTTCGACCGAGCCCGAGGGCAGGCGACGGCGCAGCAGGGACTCGAAGCCCTGGAGTTTGCCGTTCTGGAGGCGGAAGATGGGCTGATACCAGAATTCGAACTCGCGGTTGAGGAGGACGTTGCGCAGCTCGCGTTCCCGCTCCTGGCGGCTGGTGAAGCGCATGTCGAGATCTTTGTCGAAGATCTCGTAGCGGCAGCCGCCCTCCTGCCGGGCGATGTAGACGGCGTGGGATGCGTCGCGGAGAAGCATTTCAGGGACGGTATGGGCCGGCGTGGCCATGGCGGCGCCGATGCTGAAGGCGGGTTGGACAACAACACCGAGAATTTCGAAGGGCCGATTCATCTGGAGAAGGACGCGGCTGGCGACGATGTCGAGGTCGCCGGGATCGAGAATGTTTTCGACCAGGATGGCGAACTCGCCGCCTTCGAGGCGGGCAGCCGAGTCCTGGAGTCGGAGCACCACGCGCAGGCGTTCGGCAACGGCAACGAGCAGGGAGTCGGATGGGGCAGGGTTGTCGGAATCGGGCTGGGAATCGTTGATCTGGCCGGGCTGGCCGAGGTCGAGGTCGAGCAGGAGCACGCCGCAGGTCTGGTCACGGCGGCGCGACCGGCGGCTTAGAGCAAGGCTGAGGCGGTCACGGAACAGCGCGCGATTGGGAAGGCCGGTGAGCGGGTCGTGCAAGGCGGCGTCAGGATCGGCGGACTCGGCGTGCTTGCGGGCGCCGAGGGAACGGAAACTGAGGATGCAGCCGACCCTGGCTCCATCGACAGTGAGCGGGCTGGCCAGCATGGCGACATCCAAGGGGTCACCGGACTTGTTGATGCGCACGGTCTGAATGGGTTCGAGCGCGTCCTGGTTCGCCATCTTTTCGAGCATCGCGTGCTCATCGGCATGGGCCGGCGGCACAATGAGGTCGCGCAGATTGGCGCCGGTGGCTTCATCGGCGGTGTATCCGAACATGCGGGTGAAGGCCGGATTGGTGGAGAGCACGCGGTCGCCATGCACGATGACGATGGCCTCGGGGATGCTGGAGAGCACATCCTCAATGAAGCGCGGCCTGGGCGCCTGCGCGCGTCCTCCAGGATGAGCCACGATGATGGCGTCGCAGAGTTCGCCATTGAGAACGCTGTAGGTGCCTTCGACGGGGAGGAGGCGGCCATCGCTGGCGGTGAGCGTGGCATGGAACGGGCTGCCGTGGCGTGTGCCGGTGAGCAGTGTCCGCGGCTCGGCGGCGCCAGGAGACAAGCCCCACAAAATGTCTTCGACCGGACGCGGGATCCACTCGGCTTCTTCGAAGCCAATCATGTGGCGCGCTTCAGCATTGGCAAAGACCACCTTGCCAGCGCGCTCAAGGAAAACCAGCACGGGCAAAGCGTCAAGAACGTCCTGCTGTTCCACGGAGTCCGAGTTCTTGGGGAGATGCAAACTCACAGCCTCCTGGGAGTCGCCGCGATGCTGTATCAGGGGGAAATGTCTCGGCCGGTTTGTGGCTCCCTTGCAGGCGCGGCTCCACTCGAAATGCTATTCCCTGCGGGGGATGGCAACCATCCCCTAAACCGGGCATAGGGTGCAACCAAAGTGCGCGCCGAGGCCTGTTGGAAGCCAAATGGGAGGGGAGGTTCGCGACCCTCGTTTCCCTGATAGCAAACAGGATGGAAGGTGGAAAAACCCGATGGCGGACGGTTGGCCTTTGTGCTATCCCACCCATCGGACAAAAAGACGTCCGATGGATGGGGCACCCTCCATTGTTACTGCATCTCGCTTACGGCATTTCTACCAGTTCCATCTGGCCGTCGCGGCGGCGATGGAGTACGAACATGTCTCCCGCGGCGTTGCGGAAGATGAGCAGGTCGCGGTCGCGAAACTCGGCTTCCTTGACCGCCTCTTCGATGGTCATGGCGCGAAGGACAATGGCCTCGGCGCTTTTGAGGATGTGCGGCTCGACCACCGTGGCGCGGGAGGGAAACGAGTGTACCGCGATGGAGGCGCGCGGCTTGGTTTTTGCCGGTTTCTCGCCTTCGGCGGTGGGATCGGATTGGGTGGGGCGCGTCTTGGGCCGGGAAACCGGGGGCGCGGTGAGCACTTTTTCGCCTTTGGGCAGGCGCTTGCCTTCGAGACGGCGGTCGCGGTAGCGGCGGGCCTGATTTTCAGCATGATCGATGGCCACGCGCAGGGCCGCATCGAGGGTGTCGGCTTTGCCGGTGGCGGCAATCTTCTGCGCGCGCCCCTGCACGGTGATTTCGACGATTTGCAGGTGCCTCTGCGCACTNNTCAGCCTGCGTGCGCAGCGCCTTGGAGATCTTCACTTGCCGGGCGGTGAACTCCACTTCCATGGTCAGCCTCCGCTTCTTGTACGTCCCACCAAAATCCTGGGTGGGAACTTCGGATTGTAATGCCATCGGTCGCCAGTTGTCAGTTTTCGGTGGCCAACTGTCCGGTTGGCGTGGGGGGAGGCTTTATCGATGGCGTGGAGGAGTTGGCCGGCGCGGCGAAGACTGATGGCGCCGTCGGCCATGGCCTGCGTGACCTGATAGAGGGCAGTTTGAGTGCCTTTGAGATCGAGACGGTCGGGCACTTCGATCGCAACCATCTGGGGACGGGCTTTTTGGGGGCGGACGGGGCGCTGGGGGCGGGAGTGGAGGTAACAGGAGGACTCGCCGCGCGTGACGGGCGACTGGCAATGGAGTCCACTGGGCATGACATTACTACACTCGGCGATCATAGGGTCCTTTCTTGCGGTTGAGGGGTACCCCCCCCACCCATTTGAGTAAAACACTTCTTTTCATGAAGTTAGGGATTTGCTGCGCCTACCCATAACATAACAAAGGGGTTACTGCATCGATAAGAAAACAAATGGCTTACGGTCCGGCTTCCGGTATTGTTCCGGGATGTGGAGAGTGCGCTGTCATCCATTGTGCACCAAATGGGGGAAATGATCGGCAAATTGGCTACCGGCGGAAGGCGTTGATGGCAAAGGAGATGGGTTGAGGGTGGTTGGAGATGGGGATTGACAACGCGTTTGTGGGCGGCGCAGGTCGGGAATCGCGGTTGGTCTCAGTGTCCGAGGTCTCTGGTTCGAAACGTGCACAACCGCTAGGGAATGGGTATTGGAGTGAACCCCCATTTCTAATCTCTTCTATTTCTTAACTGTTCTTCGTGGAAGAAATAAAATCCCTGAGGTCGCTGATGCGATGTCCCCAATAGAACACTACTGGGATTTCTTGTGCGGCCTGGATATAACTCGCCTTGAACACTCCTTGAATTGCCCCCGCAGGGACTATCAAGTCTGATCCAAACCGTCCGACCCAGTTTTGAGCATTTTGGCCAATCTCTTTGTTGATCCGCTTCCTGCTATTGATTTCCGAATTAGACGCCTTGCATTCAAGTGCCATTATGCGCCCGTCGTATAGGCGGATGACCACATCTGCCTCGTCCTCCCCAAGCACGCACGGACCGGCAGAGAAATGACCAATATCCAGGACATCGACCATGGGGTTTGCGATGCGGCGAAGCGGAACGGGCGTCATTCCCATTCCGATCAGAACTCCGCGCACAGCCTCCTCTGTGGCTTTACCATCGTCCGTGCGTCGACTGGTCTGCAGGCGCTGCGAACTTGCCGCAACGGTGGAGGCCAGAATGGCCGCTTTCCGCTCCGTCGAAGTAGGTGCGCGATTCTCATATATCCAAGGAAAACGCTTCGGATCGAGAATCTGGCGGATCACGTCCCTGATAGCGATTGCTCGTTCTACATCTTTCTCAATCAAGGTCCACGCGAGCGTGGCACCCGTAAGAGTCTCCAGGTCATCAGCAGAGATTGGTGGCGCGCCCAGATATCGGAGTGCCGTGCAAAGGTTCTGATCCCTGACGCAGTTCGCGATCAGCGAAGGATTGACTGGATCGCCAACCAGGGCATTCAAACTACCAATTACCTGCTGATTTGCGCGCTCAAGCTCGACGAAGGCGGCAAGATACTTTTCCATGGGCTCGCCAAAGCGACGTTGACGGAATTGCTCGCGAGCGGCTTGGGCGTCAGCAACAATTTCGTGCTTCTCCCAGAATCGAGCCCCTTTTGGCCAGCCTTTGCTCATACTGCGGTCTCCAGCCAAGTAAAGGAAGTCCAGTCAATGAACATGTCCTCAACTGCGCCGGGTTCGAATTTAGTCAGCCCACCTGCGTAGACCCGGCCGTCATTGAGGCTGGATGCTTTGTTGAGAGCTAAACACGCGTTATCCAAGTCGATATCGGACATTGACACACGAGGGTACAATCCGTGGGCGATATTCAGCAAACAGGCACCAGCGATGTTGCGGATGAACACGGGTGGTCGGCGCGCCATATAGGTGCAGACAATCGGCGCGGCAGGCAAAAGACGAATTGCCCACCACGGGCTACGGTGCGTGGCAATGTACCCTCTGTTGCCGCCTTCTTGTTCGGCCCATGTGAGGAAGGCGTCGACTGCGGGGCGTTCCCAGCGGCTAAGGGTATCGAGGTCGCGGGGAAGGTTCACTACTCGCCTCAGGTGATCGAGGTGCTTAAGTTGACCCCCATCCTCACTTGCCGCAAATAACTCGTTGGCCCCTGTGACACATGGGAAGAGAAACCGGGCTGGCAAGTTCGCAGCTTTTTCCCCTGCGATCCAAATGTGATTAGCCCCCGTAACCTGCCCTCGCGAAACACGAAACAGAGAGCCCACACGCGTGCCGCTCCGCGGTGCATTCAGAACATGTATCGTGGCTGGGGAAAAGAAGCGAGGGTGCCATTTCTTTGCGGAAGCAAGGTCGGTCGCGGGCCGAATCACCCCTCCCGCCAGTGTGTCCAGTTCGCTGACATTCGCAACGGCTTGAAGCTTGATTACTTTTGGAGCTTGATGAGGATGGAAAACGGTAATTGCAGCGGTAGTCATAACGCCGGGAAAGGGCTCTGCCTTAGCATCCACCACCTGCACGGAAACGCCGCCCAACCGTGCGCAGAGGGAAGCACGTAGTGCCGCACCATAGTTAGTGTCAATCCATTCGGCGGCCGTTACAAACACCCCAACGTCGCCAGGCTTCGCGACTTCGCCTACCCTCGCAAAGAAGTACAGATGCAGGCCAGCCAACTTGCTGACCTTGTCTGCCCCAAGTGTCCGCATAGTAGCTGCGTACCACTTCTTCCAATGTTCCTCGATATCGTGATGTCTCACATAAGGGGGATTGCCTATAAAGAGCCGGCGACCTGCAGGGGGGAGTTTTACGTCACGGAAGTCGCTCACTAGGATGGTAACTCGATCAGCCATGCCGGCAACGGCAAGGTTGGCGCGCAGAAGGACAGCGCACACTGGATCCGGCTCGATTGCTACGATGTCAGCTTTCCGGAAAGCACGACCAGCCGCGAGGGCAAAACGCCCGGTACCCGCACCGCCATCTACTACTTGGGCAAATGCACCGCCTTTCTCGACCTCAGCTTGCGCCTTCCGGATCATCGCACTTACGATCCCTGTCGGCGTAAAGGTCTGGCCATGCCGTCGCCGGTCCACAGCGTTACGCAATTTGCAGAAGCAGTCGCCGAGGGGGTCGTTGCCCTTAGCGATGGCGATCCGAAATCGCTCGACTAGCGCGTTGTCAGTGCAAGGTTTGATTCCGGCAACGGCGGCAGCTTCGCCCGGCGACAGATCAGGCTCATGACCTAGCAAGGCGAGCGCCACCGAGAGAAGCTCGGGTTGGGGCTGCGGGTTTATCTCTCTCGGGCTCATCCTGCTCGGCGTCCCCGCTTTAGCGGAGACTTTGTTTCTTGTTTTCTTCGCCATTGTAAACCAGTTTTGACATTTTTTTCTTTCCGTCCTTGCAGGTTCGGGGAGAGACCGGAAACATTCGCCTGAGTCACAGGCGGCTCGGTAGTAATCGGTCGGCTACTGACGGATAGGCGAGCAGCTGCCCAGGCGGACTGGTGGCAATGTCCCGATGTTCCTTCCAAACTACATTGTGGGCACCCTCCAGAATAGACACTTGTCAGTTTTAGGTTGTCAGTTCTCAGGGGTTAAAGCCCGAGCTCTTTTTGTAGGAGTTTTGCGGCCCGGCTGAAGCCGTGCCCTTGTTACAAAGCCTGGGTGAATCGTGGTCTGAGCGGGTTTTCGCCCATCGACAGCTGGCTGCTGAAAACTGACAACTTAAAACTCACGACTGTCTTTCACCCATTTCGCCGTCGGCGCTGGTGGGTTGAGGGGATATTCATGTCTTCGCGGTATTTGGCTACGGTGCGGCGGGTGAGCTGGATGCCCTGGGACTGGAGCATGGCGGCGAGTTGGTCATCGGTGAGCGGATGGCTGGCATCTTCATCCTCGATCAACTTTTTGACCTTGCGTTTGAGCACCAGCAGCGTGGTGTCCGCGCCCTCGGGGCCATTGGAGCCCTCGGAGAAGAAGAAGCGCAGCTCGATGACGCCCTGCGGGGTGTGCGCATACTTGTTGGCCACAGCGCGGCTGATCGTAGAGGGGTGAACTCCGATCTCTTCGGCGACTTCCTTGATCATCATGGGGCGCAGGCCCTCGACGCCGATTTCGAGAAAGTCCTGCTGGCGGCGGACAATCACTTCACAGGTGCGCAGAATGGTGCTTTTGCGCTGGGCGATGTTGCGCAT
>PMWR01000600.1 GCA_003166055.1 Acidobacteriaceae bacterium | reverse complement strand
ATCGCCATCACGCCTGACGGCCAGTTGGCTTGGAGCTTCAACACTCCGGGGATGTACCGCGCAAAACTTAGCGAAGGTGGGAAGCTGGAAATCGGCATCTACAACGACGAGCCGTGAGTGCTCGATTCTCACTCGTCACGGACCGAAGGTGAATCTGGTCAGTGACCGTATGCCTTTACTGTGGCTTCGGGAGATTGCGACGATTTGTCCAGCAATGGTTCCTTCTTGCCCTTCAGAGATTTGTCGAGGAAAGCAAGAGTGAACGACTCAGTCAGCCGCAGATTATGGAGGGCTTGTTCTGTCTCCGTTGGATTGCCGCTCGCAATGCGTAAGTTGTAATCGCTGAAGCTTCCATGGAACAGGCCGGGCGATTTCAACATGACGTCGTAACTCCCTTTCGGGCAAAGTTTGAATTGCGCTTCCACCTTCCTCCGAAAATCGCTGTACTGCGCGGGGCTGAATGGCATTCGCTCGCCAGCATGATCTATCTCGAGAAGCAGGACAGGCTGCTGAAATCCCTTGCCATCGGGAAACTCGGGAAATGCCATTACCGGCGGCATCTCTCCATCGAGGCTTACGCACGCATGGATGCGCGCGTCGAGTTGGCAGGCCCCGGTTGCAAATGCACCCCCCGCGGAGTGGCCCACCGTAGCTAAACGGTTCAGGTCGAGTCTCCCACCGAGCGGAGAGCCCTCGGCTCCGCTCTTGTTCAGTTCGGTCAGCTTTCTCATGACGAAGAGGACATCCTCAGCGCCCTGTCTGATCTGCAATCCAGCCGAATCCATCATTCGTTGCCACCGTTGTGCGGTAGATAGCCCGGCTGGTTCGGTGTCGTGATGAGCAGGAACGATTTTTCCGTCTGGAAACACAACTGCCGAGGCCACGTAAGTATGCTCAATCGCCGCGACCACATACCCGTGGCTCACGAGCTCTTCGATTAAAGAAGTGTATTCAAAACCTGTGCCGCCCAGGCCGTGCGAGAGGAGCACTACGGGAAACAGCTGCGGGGATCTGGAGGCCGGCGCACCTTCAATCGCATGCGACTTGATTTCTCCCGAAACCATCAGCGGCCAAAGCGCGCCGTACTCTTCCTTCATCTGGTGCTGAACATCGCGGTCCGCATCCATTTGATTGGCGCCGGGTAGGTATGGCGCCATCTCTCCGGCAGCGCCTCGTGCAGATGGATACCACAGATAAACCATCAGCGCGCGATGCGCATGCGGATCGGCGGAATAGCCGTCTGGGCGAGACGCGTCGATCCACTCGTAACCAATCCGGCCAATTCCAAATGTCCCAGAGGGGTCAGGCAACTTAAAGGTTGAAGCTTGTGCCGCCGTGGCCTGGATTTTGCCCGCTGTTGGGGCTGCGGCGGGCGTCTGGCCATGAAGGTCCGAGAGTCGGCCGGCTAGACTCGCGATTAAGAAGGTGCAAACGAACGCTGTCTGTCTCATGGCTGCTCTCCATTCTCCCTTACTGCTGTTTGCCAATCGCGGCAGTCGCCAGCGTTCCGCCCAGTCCCATTGTTTCCACCGCCGACGACGGCACAATCACCATCGATCCTCTTTCCTTGATCGCTTCGTACAGCATGTTCATGGCGCGCAGATGCAGTGCGCCCGGGTTGTCGTTGTACACGCGCGAAGCCTGCGCGAACTGATCTGACACTTGAACCTCCGCCTGGCCCAGAATCACGCGCGCCTGCCGTTCGCGCTCCGCCTGCGCCTGTTGCGACATCGCNNTCGTGCCGGCCAATTGACTCGCGCAACGCTGTCTGCGCGCTCAGGTTGATCGCCTCAACAAAGTTCTCGACCTCGAGGATCGACTTCTCCGCGTTCCACACCATCCAGAACACGATCGCGTCCACGTTCACCGGAACCGTGTCGCGGGTCAGCGTCGACTCAGCGGTGACACTGTGCACGCGGACTCGCTGGTCAATATGGTTGCTGATAGTCTCGAAGACCGGGACAACATGGAAGATACCCGGCCCGCGCAGGCCAACGTAACGGCCCAGCCGCAGCAGCGCGACTTTCTCCCACTGCTGAACCACCTTGATGGCGAACAGCAGGTAGACACCAATCAATCCGCCCGCAATCGCCGGCGCCGGGTGCCTGGTTAATCCACTGAGAACTGCGCCTGCGCCCGCGCAGATCACAAACGCGGTTACTGCAACCCGGTTGATGGGAACCACTTCAATTCTCGACATCATCTCTTACCTCCTGCGAGGCGGCTCAATCGCCAGCCCGCGTAACTCTTCGATCAAGTCGTCAATCGTGAAACCGGCAGCCCCTGCGCGTGAAACGCAATCGCCAACAATCTGCGCAAGTTGGCGCTCGCGCTCCGCATCGGCCCGCTTCATCTTCTGCGCGCTGATAAATGTTCCGGTACCCTGGTGCGTCTCAAGCAAGCCGCCCAGTTCCAACTCGCGGTAGGCGCGAATCACGGTATTCGGATTGATCGCCAGATCCACCGCAAGCTGTCGCACCGTGGGCAACTGATCTCCCGGTTCCAGCAGACCCGAAGCAATCCCCCCGCGCACCTGGTCGATGACCTGCCGATACACCGGCATGCCGCTGTGCAGGTCCAGTTGAATACGAAAGCTTGCGGAATTGGATCGCTGACTCATTGCGAAATCAATGTACTATATAACTAGTACACTATGTCAAGGAGAAAATGGACTAGGCGCAGATTTATTTTTGAAGAACGTCTCTTCGTGCAGCGTAGAAAGAGCAAGTCGATCCAGCTGGCAGTAGAATTGGTTGCGATATGCCAACTGTCTTTCGAGAGCGCGGTTTCAGATTTTTCTTTTATTCCAATGAAGGGTCTCCTCGGGAGCCAGCGCATATCCACGTTGAAAAGGACAATAATGAAGCAAAGTTTTGGCTAATTCCGGCAGTCCAGGTGGCCTACAATGATGGCTACGATGCGCGTACGCTTCGCGAATTGCTGGTCATCGTCACAGTCAATCGCGACCTGATCGAGAGGGCTTGGAATGAATTCTTTGGTTAGCGCAATGAGGGTCCGATTCGATGCGGACAGCATGTGGGTCGATCTGAGCGATGGCCGCACCCTCGGCGTCCCGCTTGCGTGGTTTCCTCGCTTGCTGCACAGTAGCGCAGACCAGCGCGAGCAAGTCAGGATCACCAGCCGCGGCTTGCATTGGGATGCGTTGGATGAGGACGTGTCGATTGCGGGCCTTCTCGCAGGCCTCGGCGACCAGGGTGCCGGCAACAAGACGTTTGCCGCCTAGTAGCCGCGAAACCGCATAAGGCCATTCAATCCGATCAAGCCACCATCACATCGCTGTAAA
>PMWR01000548.1 GCA_003166055.1 Acidobacteriaceae bacterium | reverse complement strand
CAGATGTTCCGCGCCGCCGCCGCCCAGGAGATGGCCGGCCGCCGCGAACTGCTCCTCGCCCGCCTCCACGAGCACGGCGCACTCACCCTCGACCTCAACCCCGAAGCCCTAACCTCCACCGTCCTCAACAACTACCTCACCGTCAAAGAACGGGCGATGGTCTAGTGCCGGCCTGGTTCTGCTGTTGACGTGAATGTGCAAGGAGAAAGAAATGGAAGGCGAACCTGAAGCACTCAAAGCCCAGCCACAAGTCTCAGATCGATCCGGCCCAAAGCCGCTGCTTCTCCTCGGCGTAGTGGTATTCGTCGCGTTGGTCACCTTCCTGCTCACGAAGGGACTGGCCGGAAAACACAGCCTCGGTTTCTCACCGCGCCTCCTTCTGGCACTCATCGCCGCATTTGTGCTTTTCCTCAGGTTGTTGCCCATCCTCTTTGACAAAACATTCGGCACAATCGGACTTGTCCAGATCTTCTCCCCGGAATTTGAACAGCGTATCCGCACGCGATATCAATCCGAAACAGCGCTTCTGGCGGGTTTGGGCTTTGACTTGCTATTTTTCGTCGGCGACTCCATGTCGGTCTTTCGGCTGGCCTTGATCTTTCCTGCCATCGTCGTCCTTCATATGAGACGGAACCGTGTGCCGATGACCTTCAGCGGGCCCAGGCTTCTAACCGGAAATCCTGTTTTCATCTTCAAAGACAAGACGGCCTATGCCCATCCCAACAGCCTTGGCTTCACGTTCCACACGCTGTTTCAGGATGGAACTCTTCTGGTTTCGAAAAACTTCGGGGACGATAGCGGCTTCATCTCTTCGATTGTGGTCAACATTTGCTCCGCGGCAAATGCCAGTGATACCTGGGCCGCGCACCAGAAGCGGAGGTCGGAACTGGAAGCGCAAGGCAAGCGAGTCGACCGTCAAAACAGCTTCGAGACCTACCGGGAGATCGTTCTCAAGGAACAGACGCGCAAATAAATCCAACGGGGCGTTTGGATCGAATCCGAGCAAAATCAAGACCGGTTCACCATTCTCCTAGCCTTCAAACCCAAAACTGCGGTACTATCTAAAAACCCGCCGACCTCGGCCACGGAGGAGAACCATGTTCAGAATTGTCGCCGTACGACCTATTCGCTGAACATTGCCTCGGGCTGATTCAAAGCTCCCGCCGCCCAAAGCGGCATCCCGAGGAAGCTCCAACCCCGGGTACCAGCACTGCTAATTCAGAATTGCTCGCAGCGTGCCCCCTCGCTCATGCCATCCCGTTTTCCGATGGCATCGTGGAGTTCTCCATGTCTGTTCTTTCATCCACCGCGCCACAGCCGTCCAAAGGCAGCGCCCGCAGCCTCTGGTCCTCGGTAAAGGAGGCCCTTAGCGGCTCCCACCAGGACTACACCACTGGCAATCTCAACCGCGCCATTCTTCTGCTCGCCATCCCCATGGTTCTGGAGATGGTGCTCGAATCCCTCTTCGCGGTCGTCGATGTCTTCTGGGTCGGCCGTCTCGGCGCCAATGCCGTAGCCACCGTTGGAATCACGGAGTCCATGCTGGCCTTGGTCTTCGCCATCGGCCTCGGCGTCTCCATGTCGACCGGCGCCATGGTCGCCCGGCGCATCGGCGAGAAAGATCCCGACGACGCAGCCATCGCCGGAGTTCAGGCCATTTTCCTGGGCCTGTTCATCTCGCTCGTCATCGGTATCCCAGCCGGCCTCTTCGCGCCGCAACTGCTTCAGCTCATGGGCGCGTCCCCGGCCATCGTCTCCACCGGCTCCGGCTACGCGCGCATTGCCCTTGGCGGCTGCGGGGCCATCGTCATGCTGTTCCTCAACAACGCCATCTTTCGCGGCGCGGGCGACGCGGCCATTGCCATGCGCCTGCTCTGGGTCTCCAACATCATCAACCTGATCCTCGATCCCTGCCTCATCTTTGGTCTCGGCCCCTTCCCGCACATGGGCGTCACCGGCGCGGCTCTGGCCACCTTTACCGGCCGCAGCATCGGAGTGCTCTACCAGTTTTACCGCCTGCTCAAAGGCACTGAGCGCATTCGCGTGCTGGCGCGCCATTTGCGCCTCAATCTCCAGGTCATGGTCCGCCTGTTGCGCGTCTCCGTCACCGGCATGCTCCAGTTCGCCATCGCCAACGCCAGTTGGATCGTCCTGGTGCGCATCATCTCTCTGTTTGGTTCGGCGGCGGTTGCGGGCTACACCATCTCCATCCGCATCGTCATCTTTTTCATTCTCCCCGCCTGGGGACTCAGCAATGCCGCGGCCACCCTCGTCGGTCAGAATCTTGGCGCGCGACATCCTGAGCGTGCTGCGCAGGCGGTCTGGCGAACCGGTCTCTACAACATGATCTTTCTCGGCACCATCGGTGTTTTCTTCTTCATCTTCGCCACGCCCATCATCCACATCTTCGTGGATGACCCGGCTGTGGTGCCGATTGCGGTCATGGCGCTCCGCACCTTCAGTTGCGGCAACGTCGGCTACGCCTACGGCATGGTCATGCTCCAGGCCTTCAACGGCGCCGGTGATACCCTGACCCCGACCATCGTGAACTTCTTCGGCTTCTGGGTTCTGGAGCTGCCATTGGCCTGGGGTCTGGCGGTCGGCCTCCATCTTCGCTCCGAGGGTGCATTCCTCTCCATCGTCATCGCCGAATGCGTCATTGCCGCCGCCGGTATGGTGCTCTTCCACCGCGGACGCTGGATGCGCCAGAAAATCTAAATGCGAGGACTTTGTTAAGTTGTCTCAATAGTTGGTATCAGTCGTCCACCGGTTTTGCCGACCCACTGAGGATGAAACTGCGGGTGCCCCATCGAGCGTCCTTTTGCGTCAAGTTCCACGACATGCTCTTGCTCGATGGGTGGGAGACCACAAAGGCCAACCATCCGCCATCGGGTCTCTTGTTCTCCAGCCAGTTTCTTACTAGAAAAAAGCTGTCATCCTGATCGAGCGCAGCGAGTCGAAGGACCTGCGGTTCGGGATCTCTGCAATGAACTTCACGGACGCAACACCAGATGAGGAATCGACACAGCTCGTTCCCCTTCAAACTCCCACCATCGGCCGGTTCCCCTCCCACCGGCCGCCAACCCGCCTTTTCAGCCCAATCCAAGAATCCCATCCGCCCGCTTTTTCATCTGTAAAATAATGGCAGTGACTCGAGCGCAACATTCCTTCTCGCGGCGAACGGGAATCCCGGCTTTCCTCGCAATCCTCGCCCTCTCCAGCGCGGGAGTAACGTCGCACGCGCAGACCTCCAATCCATCCTCCGCCTCTAACCCCTTCTACGGCAGCGTGACCCTCCGCCCGGCCACCGACGACACTCTCAAGCTTTCGCTCGACGACGCAGTCTCCATGGGCCTCAAAAACAACCTCGGCCTAAGGGAAGCGGAAGCCGGTGAGAAGCAAACCAAGGGCCAGCAGAACCAGGCGCTTCAGGAATTTCTGCCCACCATCACCCTCACCGGCGACACTGGCTCCCACCAGCAAAACCTGGCCGCGCTCGGCTTTGGCCCCGGTGCCCTCAAGGAGTTTTCCAAGCTCTTTCCCAATGGATTTCCGGCCGGCTTCTCCGCGATCACAAAAGACGAACTGACCGAAGGTCAGATTCACTATAGCCAGACGATTTTCTCCGGCCCCGTGATTGCCGGTTGGAAAGCCGCCGGCGCAGCCGCGCGATCCGCCTACTTCGCCAAAATGTCCGCCCGAGGCGAAGTCGTCCAGCAGGTCGCCACGGCCTACTTGCACGGCATTGCCGCCGCCAGCGAAGTCGACAACGCCAGGGCCCTCGAGTCCCAGGATCAAGTCCAGTTCGACAACGCCCATGCCGCGCACCTGGCCGGAACCGTTGCCAATCTCGACGAACTGCGCGCCCGCGTCCAGCTCCAGTCCCAGCAGCAGTCCCTCATTGCCGCCCAGAACGCCCTCGAAAAGGACCTCATCCTGCTCAAACGCGAAATCGGCGTCGACCCCGGCCAGAAAATCGCCCTCACTGACCCCGCTCCCTATAGCGACCTTGTCCTCCAAACCCCTGAAGAAGTCCGCGCCATCGCCTACAAGAACCGCCAGGACTATCAGAACCTCCAAAACGAAGCGGTCGAATACAAGGCCATCCACGCCGCCTATCGCAGCCAGCGCCTACCCACGCTCAGCTTCAGCGGCTTCTACGGCGTCGACTACGTGAACGGCGCCGGGTCTCACGGCGTCATGACCGCCGTTGGCACTCTCAGCATCCCGCTGTTCCGTGAAGCCAAACTGCGCGGCGATAACGATGCCGCCCAGGCCCAGCAGGCCGCCGTGGACGCCCAGCTCGCCGACTTGAGAAATCACATCGACCAGCAGGTCCGCTCAGCCCTTCTTGACGTGGATGCCGCCACCAAACTCGTCCAGGTCGCCCGCTCCAACGTCGACCTCGCCGCCCGCGCCCTCTCCGATGAAACCGAGCGCGTCAGCGCCGGCGTCGACGACAACATGCCCCTGGTCACCGCGCAGGCCACGCTCGCCTCCGCCCAAACCAACCTGGTCGAAAGCCTCTACCAGTACAACCTCTCCAAGTTGGCTCTGGCCCGCGCCGCCGGCGTCCTCGAACAGCAATACCGCGCCTATTTGGGCCGATAGAGCCGCTAATGTTACTGCGACGAAGAGCACAGGTGGCCGCCAAGGAACCTCTGTGAAGTCCAATCCCGGCTTGCCCCTTTTGGCTCTGATATCATCCCGCCATGCCTCTTTCCTGGAATGAAATCCGACACGGTGCAATTGCGTTCTCAAAGGAATGGGCTGGCGTAAAGAGCGAGCGCGCAGAGAAACAGACATTCTGGAACGAATTCTTCAATGTCTTCGGCGTACGAAGGCGCGTCGTCGCCTCCTTTGAGGAACCAGTCAAGAAGATATCTGGAGATTACGGCTACATCGATCTATTCTGGCCAGGAACTTTACTTGTAGAGCATAAAAGCTTCGGCAAGAGCCTCGGCAAAGCAGAATCGCAGGCATTCCGTTACATTCAGGACCTCGTACGCGATGGACGCATGGAGGATGTTCCGCGCTACGTCATCGTTTCAGATTTCGCACGAATTGCACTTCACGACCTTGAGCCCGAGGACCAGCTAGACCTGCAACTCTTTCACGGGCTCCGAGTACATACGGTCGAGTTCCCACTTGCCCAGTTTCATGAGTATATCCATGCCTTCGCATTCATCCCCGGCTATAAGCAACATAAGTTCGAGGAACAGGAGCCGATCAACCTCAAAGCTGTGGCAATTATGCGCAGACTCCATGACACTCTGGGCGACGGTGGCTACTCGGGACATCGTCTTGAGCGGTTTCTAGTGCGTGTCCTGTTTTGTCTGTTTGCGGAAGACACGGGCATTTTCGAGCGCGAATCTTTCAACCTCTATTTGCTCAACCGTACCGCCAAAGACGGCTCGGACCTTGGGCTTCATCTTGCACGCCTTTTCGACGTTCTCAATACGCCGCCCGAGGATCGCCAAACCAATCTCGATGAGACTCTCGCGGCATTTCCATATGTGAACGGAGAACTATTCGCCGAAAACCTCGGCTTCGCGGATTTCAACCCGGATATGCGGAACGCCCTCTTGGGCTGCACCCGCTTCGATTGGTCCCGGATTTCGCCAGCCATCTTTGGTTCGCTCTTTCAGGAAGTGACGAAGGAAAGGCGGCAAATCGGAGCTCACTACACAAGTGAGCGGGATATCCTAAAAGTGGTCCGTTCACTATTTCTTGACGACCTCCGGGCCGAGTTCAACCGTATAAAAAGCAACAAGGCAGAGCTGAGGCGCTTTCACGATAAACTATCGTCACTTCGGTTCATCGACCCCGCTTGCGGCTGCGGGAACTTCCTCGTGATTACCTATCGCGAGTTGCGGCTGCTTGAAATAGAGATTCTCAAGATATTGTTTCCCTCGGATTTTCAGGAACTCGACATTCAGCGTCTTTCCCTTGTGGACGTGGACGCCTTTTACGGAATCGAAATCTGCGAATGGCCCGCGCGGATTGCTGAAGTTGCAATGTGGCTGATGGATCACCAGATGAATATCCGTCTTTCCGAGGAGTTTGGCCAATACTTCGTCCGGCTTCCGCTCAAAAAGTCGCCAACCATCGTTTGCGACAATGCTCTGCGCGTTAAATGGAATGACATTCTTCCGTCGGCCCTCTGCAGTTACATTCTCGGAAATCCTCCATTCGTCGGCAAAAAGGCCCGGAATGCCGAACAACAGGCCGATATGCAAATCGTCTTCGGTTCGGCCAAGAGCGCCGGAGTTCTTGACTACGTATGCTGCTGGTATCTGCGCGCGGCACAATATATTCGTGGGACCAAGATCACAGTTGGCTTTGTTTCAACAAACTCGATTACCCAAGGCGAACAGCCGGGCGTCCTTTGGCCAACTTTGTTCAGCCATTTTGGCATTAAAATACATTTTGCTCACCGTACCTTTGCATGGGAAAGCGAGGCGCGTGGCAAAGCGCATGTCCATGTGGTCATCATCGGCTTCGGTGCCTTTAACAATCAAGATAAGCGAATCTACGATTACGAAAGCAACGGGGATAAGGTGCTCGTAAGTCAGCCCGTTAACATCAGCCCATACCTATTCGAGGGAAATGATCGAGCCTTGCAAGCACGTAGAAGTCCAGTCAGCAATGTTGCCGAGATGCGGTTCGGAAGTATGCCAAATGACGGCGGCTATTTAATTCTCTCTGATGAAGAAAGGACACAGTTGCTTCGCGACGCACCAGAGGCGCGTCCGCTGATCCGGCCTCTTCTGAGCGCCGATGAATACCTGAACGGAAGAGATCGCTGGTGCCTTTGGCTTGAGGACGTCTCGCCCCAGACAATTCGAGGAATCCCCGAGATCCATCGCCGCGTGAAGGAAGTCCGGGCCTATCGCACCGCCAGTGAAAGGGCGGCGACTGTCAAGCTCGCCAGCTTCCCGGCGTTATTCGGAGAGAACCGGCAGCCCTCCACTAAGTATGTCTTGGTGCCACGCCACAGTTCAGAAACGCGCAGGTATATTCCGATGAGCTACTTCACGCCCCGACACATTGTGAGCGATAGTTGCCTTTCCGTGCCTGACGCAACTCTTTACCATTTTGGCGTACTTTCCTCGGTTATGCACATGGCGTGGGCACGTCAAGTCTGCGGGCGCATTAAGTCGGACTACAGGTACTCCGCTACGCTTGTTTACAATAACTACCCTTGGCCCATGGATCCCACACCGAAACAGCGCTCAACTGTGGAGGAAGCTGCGCAGGGAATCTTGGATGCTCGGAAGGAATCTCCCGGTGTAACGCTTGCGGACCTTTACGATCCGCTGGCAATGCCCTCCGCTTTGGTCAAGGCCCATGCTTCGCTCGACCACGCAGTTGACCTTTGCTACCGGAAGCAGCCTTTCGAGAGCGAGCGCCAAAGAGTCGAGTTCCTATTTGCACTTTATGAGACCCTCTCCGCGCCTCTGAATTTTCACGTCAAAAAAAGGGGTCGAAGAGCCTAGTCGTTGCCTCCGGCATGGCCCTCCCGTGTAACGTAGAGACAA
>PMWR01000383.1 GCA_003166055.1 Acidobacteriaceae bacterium | reverse complement strand
CGGAGCCGGAATCGTACCCCAAAAGAGGTATCGCCGAAACCGGCCGCCCGGTTCGAATATGATTAAGGAGGAAGGAGTTGTTTTGACAACGATTACGCTCTACAAGCCCAATGGAGATCCGATCACGTACATGGAACCGACCAATGTGAACGTGGAGAACGGCACATTGACGTTTTACTGGACGAAAGAGATCTCGGGAAAGGCGCAGAAGATCATTACCAACCTGCCTTTCCTCATCCAGCACGATATAAAGGGCGGATGACGGGGAAGTACGCGGGTCACTCCGGTCACGTAAGCCCACGCCAAGCCATCAATCGATGCACCATTTGAATCCCGGTCGATACCCGAGGTTCTTCAACGCGCGCCCGTTCAAGTCCGAATCCGCTCTTGCCAGATTCGGAGCTGAGACGCTAGTTTGCTTTCAACCGAATCTCACAAACAGAGAAGCCTCCCGAAAATCGGGGGGCTTCTTTGCGTGCGGGAATCGGGGGAATCGGCAGCCGCGAGCGGGCCGGTCGCGATGGTGCAGGGTGAAAGGGACAGGCACTAAACTGGAATCATGTTGGATTATGAGATTTCTCCGGGCGAGGCCGCGGCGCTTTTGAGCGAGGGCAAGGCAAGGCTGATCGATGTGCGGGAGCCGTGGGAGTTTATGACGGCGCACATCGAGAAAAGCGTGGCGATGCCCATGGGCGAGGTGGCGGCGCGAGCGCACCAGGAACTTGATCCCGACGAGCGGTTTGTGGTGTTGTGTCACCACGGGATGCGGTCAATGAATGTGACAGTGTGGCTGCGCAACCAGGGGTTTGAGCTGGCGCAGAGCGTGCGGGGCGGGATCGATGCCTGGTCGGCTGAAGTGGATCAAGGTGTTCCGCGCTACTAGGGACCGTTAACACGGCTGGAGCGGATGGCGTTGCGAGAGAGAACCCGGTTAGACTCAGGACTTGAGGAGCGGCATCCATGTTGATCCGTGCGCGCGCGCCGTTGCGGCTTGGCTTCGCCGGTGGCGGCACCGACGTTGCGCCCTACTGCGATCTGTTTGGCGGCGCGGTTCTCAATGCGACCATCGACCTCTATGCCTATTGCACGATTGAGCCCTCGCAGGATGGCAGGATTCATTTTGTTGCTTCCGATGTGGGCGAGCGAGTGGAGTACGATCTCAGTGCCGCTGTTGCAACAGACGGACTGCTCGCGCTGCATAGCGGGGTGTATAACCGCATCATCGCGCAGTATAACGAGGGCAAGCCTCTGGCGCTGACGGTGACCACTGCCTGCGATGCGCCGCCGGGGTCTGGGCTTGGTTCTTCATCCACATTGGTTGTGGCCATGGTGCAGGCGTTTGGAGAGGTGCTGAGCCTGCCGCTCGGTGAATACGACATTGCCTCACTCGCCTACCAGATTGAGCGCGTCGACCTTGGATTGCGCGGTGGCCGTCAGGATCAATACGCGGCGGCATTCGGCGGCTTCAACTTCATGGAGTTCAACAGCAACGACCATGTGCTGGTGAATCCGCTGCGCGTGAAGGATTGGATTGTATCGGAGTTGGAGAGCTCGCTGATCCTGCTCTACACCGGCAAGTCGCGCGATTCCGCAGCCATCATCGCCGAGCAATCGCACAACGTGGAAAGCAATAATCAGAAGGCGATCGAGGCAATGCACCGCACCAAGAACGACGCCATCAACATGAAGGAGTGTTTGCTGCGCGGCGATATTCGCAAACTGGGAACGGCGATGGAGTCGGCCTGGCAGACCAAGAAGGAGATGGCCGGCAGTATCTCGAACGAGCGCATCGAGCGCTTCTACAGTGTGGCCAAGGCCGCGGGCGCGTACTGCGGCAAGGTTTCAGGGGCGGGCGGCGGTGGTTTCATGATGTTCCTGGTGGACATCAAGGACAAGCTGCGGGTGATCGATGCGCTCACTGCGACGCGCGAAGGAAGCGTGGTGGGCTGCCACTTCACGGCCAACGGGGTTGAGTCGTGGAGGCTGCCGTGAGCTGCGCCTGTCAATCAGGTTGGGTGCGCTGACTATGGAAGCCATCGTTCTGGCCGGCGGCCGCGGCACGCGTCTTGCTTCAGTGATCCAGGGCATCCCGAAGGTGCTTGCGCCGGTGGGTGATCGGACCTTCCTCGAACTGCTTCTGCAACGGCTTAGACAAAAGGGCATGCGGCGCGTGGTTTTGTCGGTGGGCTACATGGCGAGCAGCATCCGCGACCGTTTTGGCGATGACTTCGAGGGATTGGAACTTGCCTATGCGGTCGAAGAAGAACCATTGGGCACGGGAGGCGCGACTATGATGGCGCTCACCCGGGCCTCGACAGATTCCGTATTCGTTTTGAACGGCGACACATTCGTTGATCTCGAGTATGCGGACATGCTCGCTCGCCATGTCGATGCCGGTGTGACGGCTTCGATTGCGGTCGCGCAGGTTCCCGATTGCACACGGTTTGGCCGCGTGTTGATTGAGCACGACCGCGTCGCAGGCTACACGGAGAAGGGCTACGCAGGTCCTGGGCTGATCAGCGCCGGCACCTATGTCATGAACCGCGATGTGTTCGCGCCGTACGATCTGCCTGCCGTGTTTTCGCTGGAGACGGATTTCTTTGTGCCTCATATCAAGCAGCTTCGCCCGCTTGCCTTCGTAACAGCGGGTTACTTTATTGACATTGGAATTCCCGAGGACCTTGCGCGCGCGCAAACTGAATTGCAATAGCGGGTCGTGTTCCGCGTTTGCGATCGGAGCGGGGTCCGCTGTTTCCTGCGCGGAGGCGGGAGCGCCTATACTTCTGTGTTGACTTGAAATCCGATTCAGGGAGCGCTTGCATGTCACTGACCGCTATTGAATTTGCCCGTGAGAACCACCCCCGTTTTGTGGAGGACTTGAAGGCGCTGCTGCGCATTCCGTCGGTTTCAACGCTGCCGGAACACAAGGGCGATTGCCGTCATGCCGCGGAGGTGCTGGCGGCGGAGCTGGCGCGTATTGGCATGGAGAATGTG
>PMWR01000472.1 GCA_003166055.1 Acidobacteriaceae bacterium | reverse complement strand
TGGGGCGCGGTGGTGCTGGCGCTACTGGGCATGGTGATCCGGGCGATTACCAAAAGCCAGGCATAGCCCGCGCATAACTCGAGTCTGGTGCAACCAACTCACTTTGGCGAGGATGCCGCAACCTGCGGTGTTGCTTGCTTCGCAGTCCTTGGTGCTGCGGTTGCGCGCGCTTTGCGCGGAGCCTTCTTCTGACCAGACTTCGCGTCAGGCGCGAGTGCTTTTGTTGGCGTCGCATTGGCCGCGGCCCGGTTCGCAATGGTGGGTCCGTTCAGGGTGTTCGGCACGTGCATGGCGCTGGCGTTGGAGAAACCGCCCGGCGAGACCACACGCTGCGGCATCACAATCACCTTCGCCGTCTGGGGAGGTTGAACGCGGGAGTAGACGCCCCATCCTCCGCCCGCAACCACAAACACAATGGCGGCCGCGGCCGCTGTGCGCATCCAGCCGCTGGCCGGGCGCAGCGCAGCCGGCCATTCCAGAATGCGCGCAGTGCGCCGGGCAGAGTTCTGGCTGGTCCGCAGTCCGGCCTGCACGCGATCTTCCAGGCCCGCCGGCGCGGGCAGGAGGGCAATCAGCCGCAGCGTCCGCTCGGCTTCAATGATCGCGGCATGGTCGCCGGAGCCTTTCGAAAACTCGTCTTCACTTGGATACTTCATTTCAAACTCCCTGGGAGCTCGGGTAACTGATCTCTGATCTCTGATCTCTGTTCCTCATCGCAAGCTCCTCGCGTGATTCAGCAGTCCGGCCATCAGGTTGCGTGCGCGAAACAGCCGCGAGCGCACGCTGGACTCGGTAATTCCCAGCACGGTCGCGATCTCAACGCTGGTGAGTTCCTCGAAGGCCGAAAGCATCAGCACCTGGCGCTCGTTGGCGGGGAGTTGCTCGACACACGCCAATACGTGCGCATGATGCTGGGCGGCGGANNAGCACGATGTTCCAGACGATCCGGATGAGCCAAACGCGCCGGTCGCGCACCTCGTCGAGCGTATCGCGATGGCGCAGCACGCGCACAAACGCTTCCTGCACCGCGTCTTCGGCATCGGCGGCGTTGCGAAGAACGGAAAAGGCTACGCGATAGAGAGTTCCGGCGTACTGGCTCACCAGGGCCGCAAGCGTCGCTTCTTCGGCCCGAGTCCGTTCCGCTTGAGTGCGGGCTTCATCGCTCACAGCGCTGTTTGGAATCTCCATCCAACCTGCGAAAACTGCCTGGCTGGCGCTCATAAACCACCAGACGCAGGCGGCAAGGAAAATGCTCGGGGGCCGGAGCGCATTTGAGCGCCAAACCGACTAAGAGCCGTCGAGCCTGTCTGCCCGTGGCTTGCGATTCAAAAGATCGCTTACTGCTTGCCGGCCAGCTTCTGCGCGGCAATGGAGCCGGCGGCGCCATCCTTGTCGGCGTCCTTCACCTGGGCCCAGAGCTTGCGGGCCTGGTCCTGCTTGCCTTGCGCCGCGTAAAGGTCAGCCAGGTCGAGCTGTGCAACGCCGGCGGAAACCGTCACAGACGGCTTGGTGATCAGGGCGTTGTAAATATCCACAGCCTGGGGATCGCGGTTCGTCTGGTGATAAATGCTTGCCAGGGCGAGCTTCGCCAGGTTGGCAAGATTGCGGTCCCACGAATTGGCGGCAATCTTCAGTTCTGTTTCCGCCGCGGCGGTCTGGCCCAGTTCCTGGTCGGTGATGCCGGCAAAGTAATGGGCCTTGGCTCCCTGCGGCAGCCAGCCATATTGCGCGGCCACAGCGGCAAACAGCTTGTTGGCGGCCTTGGAGCGGTCGGAGGCGGTCGAGTACACGCCGCTCTCGGCTGGAGCGCCGGGGATGGCCAGCGGCGCAATGTAGATGTCCATTGCCGCGCCCAAAGCGCTATCGGCGACGGTCGATTTCATGTCCCAGAAGATCAGCGCCCCCACCACAAGCACCACAACAAGGGCGCCAGCGATTGTCCAACGCAGAACGCTTGAGCGGTGGCCGCTCACCCAACTCACGCTGCTGGCGGTGGCTTGGGCAAATTTATCCTTTTTCAGGGCATGACGGGTTCGAGTATCCATGGAGTGTTTTTCTTGTCCTNNCAGTCTATCAGCGCGCCAACACGAGCGTCCACCGCGTGCAACCCGACATGGATGCACCTTGTGACAGGGCCCAAACCCAGCCGGAACAAAAACCACGCAAGACCATCGCAACAATCAGGTTCCTCATAGCCACCTCTCAGATCGCATTGAAGGGAAATCCGCACCGGGCCACGCTACCCAATACCTTCATCCGAGGCCATCTCCCGTCCCCGAAAATATTCGGGCGGAGTTTGCATATAATTTCACCCGGTTGGCGCATAATCGTTTCAGACTCCGGGAAATAGGCTGAAAGCAGTAAGCCCGTGCGAGCCTCCGCGAGCGTCTGCCCCACCGCAGGCGCCTAAGTCCTTTGTTTTACCATATCTGCAAGTAACTCGCATGGAATCATCCGCTTACAACGAAGCCNNTCCCGTTGAAAAACAAGCCACTTATTTTCAGGGATGGGGGGGCAGGGGGAGTATCACAATGGTACACACCAGAGCGGACTCCCGCTATCGCCCTGGTTCTCCCGTCAACCCTCCCGGTGCGCCAAAGCACCGTCCCGGAGCCTCCCTGCATGGGTGTGCCACCCTAGTGTTTGTGACCCTGGGTGGTGGATCGTAGCGCGCGGATACGTTCAATGGCGCTGTCCACCACCGGGTGTTCCTTTCCTGTGCTCATTCCCTTGTCGATCAGGGATTCGACAAAATCGATGACTGGCAGCCCGCGAACCCCGGCTTCGCGAACGATTGCATCGGAGACTGTGACTGTGATCTGCATGGTTGACGGTTCCCCCGCCTCGTTCATCGGCAGACCGAAACCAAAGAAGAGTGCCCTGGGCGGGCAGAAGGCTGAATGCGGGCGGATGCGCGAATCGGCACGGACGGCTTCCGGTCCGGCCGCTTGCCCTTACCTGCCCGGAACGATAGGCTAGTTCTATGTACGAAGACTTCCACGTTTCCGACCGCTGGACCGGCGAAGACCTGCACTGCCGCTGGAAGGGCACCATCGTGGCCATTGCCACCCGCCACGCCGACGCCGTCGATATCCGCTTCGACGTGAACGGACGCCCCATGTGGATTGCGCTGCCCTGCACCGCATGGAAGGAACAGAAGCAGCGCAGCGGCAAGGTCATTACCGACCAACTGGCCGCGCAAATCGCCGGCCGTTACCTGAAGCAGCTGGTGGAAGAAGGCTACGACTCCCGCCGCGAGATCTACACCATGACGGTGCCTGAGGTGCTCGATCACCTGGACGCCGTGGTGGAAGAAGCCAGGAAACAAGGCGCCATACCCACGCTACCGGTAATCGCGTAGCACCGACTTTTCACTCATTCACTTCTTCACTGCGTCATTCATGGCGCAAAGCATCCATAGGCTGTACTCTCGCTGCGCGGCGCGCGGGAATCCAACTCGCGGCCAACGCGACGGCAAGCAGGATAAAAACGCCGCCTGTAATCGTGAGCGGATCGTACGGCTGAATGCCGTAGAACATGCTTTTCACCAAATGCGTGAGCCCAAGAGATGCGCCCACGCCCACTGCGATCCCGGCCGCCGCAAGCCATGTGCTCTCGCGCAGAATCATGGCGCGCACCTGCATTTGCTGCGCACCAAGGGCCATGCGAATGCCGATCTCGTTCCTGCGATTCGCCACTGAATAAGCCATGATGCCGTAGATGCCCACGCATGCCAATGCCAGCGCGAGAATGCCGAACCCGGAAGTGAAGGTAACGAAGATGCGCTCCTGAATCATGTCGGCCTGAATCTGCTGGTCCTCGGTCCTTACGTCGATCACTGGCAGGTCGGGGTCGATGTCGCGCACCACTCGCCTCAGAGAGGGCAAGATTGTCTCGGGCTTTAAATGCGTGCGGATTTCATACACCATGCCGCCCACGTCAGGCTGCTGTTCGTAGGGCAAAATGAACTGTGGCGGAGGCTCGTCGCGCAGACTCGCGTAGCGCGTGTCGCCGCACACTCCGACGATCTGAATCCAGTCATCCACCGCTTTACCTGCGAAGCCATCGGAATCGTGTTCATCGGTTTTGAATCGCTTTCCAACCGGGTTTTGGCCGGGATACCTGGTCCGCGCGAGGCTTTGGTTGATGACGGCCACTCTCGGCGAACTCTGAGTGTCCTGATCCCCAAAGCCGCGCCCTGCAACAATAGGAATTCCAAGCGTCTCGAAAAAGTGATTTCCTACAACGTTGAAATCTTCTTCCTGATGTTTCTTGGCATCGTATCTCTCGCCTTCCGGTAAGAAGTCCGTCCCGTCCATGTCGTCGGCAAGGTAAGCGACCGTCGCCGGCGAGACTGAGTCCACACCTGCCATGGCGGCCATGGCCTGCTCGAGCCTCTGGTGCAGCGCAATGTCCTTCCCCGCGGGATACCGGCTGGCCGGGGGATTGATCTCAGCCAGTAACAGATGCTCGGTGCGGAATCCAACGTTGATCGCGTTCAAACCAGCTAATGTGCGTAGAAACAACCCCGCACCGATCACCAACACCGTGGAAAGGGCAATCTGGAAGCCAACCAGCGCTTTGCCGCTCATTCCGCCGCGCCGCCGGGTGGTTGTCTGCGCACTCTCCTTCAGCCCATGGCTGACTTCAGCGCGCGCCGCGGCCAGCGCCGGCGCCATGCCGAAGAGCAGCCCGGTCAGCAGTGTGACTGCCGCAGTGAACGCAAAGACCCTCCAATCGAAGGCGACATGAAAATCGGTCCGCTCCCAGGCATTCTCAGTCAACTTGGGGATGGTGCCGCTTCCCAGATACCCTGCCAGGATTCCGCCGGCCCCACCCAACGCCGCAAGCATCAGGCTCTCGACCAGCATTTGCCGGAGAATGCGCATGCGGCCTGCGCCGAGGGCCAGCCGCACGCTCATCTCGCGCTGCCGCTGGGCGCCCCGCGCCAGCATCAAATTGGCGACGTTGGCGCACGCCAGCAGGAGTACAAATCCTACCAGGGTCATGAGCACTGCCATCGGTTTGGCGAACGTCTGCTGCTGCTCGAAGAGGCCGCGGCTGCCGTCGCGCAGGTCCAGCTGCGGGATGTCTTCGTTCTTCCGCACGGGCATGGTCCCGCGCACAATCGCTGCCAATTGGCCGTTCAGCGCAGCCTGCGCCGTGGCATCCGGGACGCCTGGCCGCCTGCGAGCCATTACATTCACCCACCAGAAATTGGGGTCTTCCAGAGCGTCGGAATAGGCCTTGCCGCCGTTGGCCATATTCGCGGCCTTCGTGGTGACGGGATGCACCAGGGGCTGCATGGCCAGCGGCACAAAAATGTCGGGCGACTGCTGCACGTTTTTCGCGCCGGTAAACCCCTTCGGATTCACCCCGATGATGGTCAGCGGCGTGTCGTTCACCTTGATGACCTCGCCCAATACTGCGGGCGAGCGATTGAACATCCGCTCCCAGAAGCTGTCGCTAATCAGTGCCACTGCACCCTGCTCCGGCGTAGCGTCGTCGCTGGGTTGAATTGGCCGTCCCAACTGCGGCCGCACGCTTAGAGCAGAGTAGTAGTTGCCGGACACCATCTCCGTCTGCACACGCTCCGCCTGGTTGCGAACAGTCGCGTTCATCCCCGTCAGCTTGAAGGCGAACAGGTCGTCCAGGGAATGGTTCTGATCCCGCAGCAGGCGATACGCCGGATAGGAGAACGACGTGCTCGTCACGCGCCCGCCCGGCAACGGTGCGTAATCCCCCCACACGTGATGCACTGCTGGATGGTCGTGACTGGCTGTCCATGAAAGCAGCCGCAGATCGTCCGCATGGGGCACATTGAGCCGCTCATACAGCAACTGCTTGGCAAGCGAAAAGATGGTCGTATTGGCTCCGATAGCCAGCGCCAGCGAAAGCGTGGCCACCAAGGTAAAGCTGGGGCTCCTGCGCAGCATGCGCGCGCCGTAACGCACGTCGGCTCCCAGCGCGTCCCACCAGCGCAGACCGAGCGAGGCGCGCATCTCTTCCTTGTGAACCAGCGCCGGACCCAACGCGATGCGGGCGCGGCGAGCTGCCTCAGCCGGAGCATGACCGGCACGAATCAGATCGGCGGTAAGGTTTTCGAGATGTTGCGCGAGCTCAATTTCCATCTCCGACTCAAGCCGACTGCGACGCACCACGGCACGCAGCAAAGAACGCACCTGCGAACCAATTCGAGCAAACAACGAACGTAGCGTCATAATCTCCCTCACTCGCGATTTCTAATTCCTGTTCCCTGTTCCCTGCTTTGTTTATTCCGCCGTTGCCCTGAGAATGGTCCCGATGATTCCGGCCATACGGTTCCATTTTTTTGTCTCTTCGCCCAGCCTTTCGCGGCCGGCGCGGGTCAGCTTGTAGTACTTTGCCTTGCGGTTGTTCTCGCTCTCGCCCCACTCGCTCGAGATCACTCCCTGGTGCTCAAGCCGATAAAGCGCAGGGTAAAGCGACCCCTGCTGAATCACCAATTCTTCGCCGGAGATTTGCTGAATGCGCAACAGCACGCCGTAGCCATGCAACGGTCCCAGCGAAACCGCCTTCAATATCAGCAAATCCAGCGTCCCTTGCAGCAGATCCATTTGGCCACTTTGCTTTTCATTCCCCATTTGCCGCTTCCTCGCTCTTTCCTAGCCGCTCTAGGAAAGAAAATACCCGCGCTCTCCTAGATTGTCAAGGAGAGATCGCGCCGGCTTCTCGGAACACAATCTGCGGGCGACTTCGTATGATCCGACGGAGCGCGATGCGTCAAGCGTGCAGGGGGGGGCAACGGCGAAGACAACCTGCTGCAGTGGGTGGCAAAGCTGCAGCCATGCGGCACACGTGTATGCTGCTGCCCTGCCAATTCCCGCCCAGGAACCCGGCGATGGATCTGCAGGTGGTTCCGCGAGACGTGGGGCCGAAGGGGAGCATGAAGTTCACTGCCGGATGCGGCGAGAGCGGCACAAGGGCCTGCAGATTGAGACTGGGCAGCCAAAGGCGCACACAGTCCGGCCGCCAGCAGAAGCAAGGGTTTGTATTGCGTCATAACCNNTCCTTGCCTTCGTAGCTGATTTCCGCGTTGGCCACCCCGGATGCATCCACGCCGACACCGTGTGCGCTGCCGACCAGCATGACGCGGAATTTGCGGTGTTCGATCATTCCTGGATACGAGCCTTGCCGCGTGCCGATTGTGAGAACCGAGCTGCGTTCGTCCCAGCGGAGGGGGATTACCGAATACTGGCCCTTTTCGTACTCGTAGCCGTCGCCGGCATCTTCATAGAGGTCGAATTTGCCATCGGCGCCGCGATAGATGCGGAGCTCGATGGGCCCCGCGGGGTCCTGAGTGGCGTATTCGATTTGCGGGCCCATAGGGAGGATGGACCCTGCGCGTACGAAGAGGGGCATACGATCGAGAGGCGCATCGGCTTCGATTTCATGGCCGCCAGCGAGCGATTTGCCGGTCCAGAAGTCGTACCACGTCGCGGCTGCCGGCAAGTAGACACTGCGCTTGGTAGCGTCGGCTTTGAGCACCGGGTTGACGAGGATGGCCGGGCCGAACATGAATTGATCGCCGAGGTTCCAGGTCTTCGGATCCGTACGCCAGTCCATGACGAGCGGGCGCTGGATGGTGTAGTCCTCGCTGGTGACCTTCCAGGCAAGCGAGTAGATGTAGGGCATAAGCCGGTAGCGAAGACGGTCGTAATTTACCAGGATCGGCTCAACTCTATCGAAGCTCCACAGCTCGTTGTGCGGCCTGTGGCCGTGGGTGCGGAAGATGGGACAGAACGTGCCGTACTCGAACCAGCGCGCGTAGAGCTCCTGGAACGCGGGATCGGCGAGAGGGTCGTCATGGGGCGGCCAGTATCCGCCAATGTCGGTGGTCCAATATGGATAGCCGGACAGCGCGAAATTGAGACCCCCCGGAACCTGGTGGCTCAAGCCCCAGTAGGTGCCGTAGACGTCTCCCGACCAGACGGTGGCGCCTACGCGCTGCTGGCCGAGAAAGGCCGAGCGCGTGAGCAGGAAGACGCGCTTGCCCGGGTTCTGCGCCTTCCAGTGATCCTGCACTCCAAGCGTGTGTACGAGTGGGAAGACGTTCGTGAATTCGGCGCCGTTGCCGATCGTGAGTTGGCGGCTGCTGAGGATGGCGTCACCCATGTGCGGCCAGTATTCTTCGGGTTCGGCGCTATCGAGCCAGAATGCGTCCCATCCCTGCGCCAGCAGTTTGCCGGGCAGGTGCTCCCAGTAGACGTCCCGCGCCTCAGGATTGGTGGCGTCGTAGACATGTGCACCTGACACAAGCTCGTGCTTTGCATCGAGAACCTTGTAAGTTTCCGAATTCGGATCGAGCAGGCCCCAGACAGAGATCATGGCGTGCACGTTTTCTTTGTGCAGGGCTTCGAGATCCTGCGCTACGTCGCGATAGTTGGAATTGAAGACCGGATCGCCCTCGGTCTTCCACCAGAACCAGTCCTGCACCATGGCGTCGAGCGGTATATGTTCCTGGCGATAGCGCTTTGCGATCTCGCGAATCTCGTCGAGCGATACGTAGCGATCCTTCGATTGAAAGAAGCCGTAGGCCCACTTCGGCAGCAAGGGCGTGTGGCCGGTCATCGTGCGATATTCATGGAGAATGGAGTCGATCTCCGGGCCGTAGAGCAGGTAGTAGTCAATCGACTTGCCGGCGATGGAAGTAAGCTTCATATCGAGCGGGAAGCGATTGTCGAAATAGGTGAGCGCCGCCGTGTTCCACATCAGGCCGTAGCCCTTGCTCGAAATCAGCAGGGGGATCGCGACATCGGTGTTGTTTTGTCCAAGCTCCACCGTGGCGCCGCGATAGTTGAACATGCCGCTCTGATGCTGACCCAGTCCGTAGAGCGCTTCTGTTATCGACGGAGAAAAGCGGTCCGTGACTCGGTAGGTGCGATCGCCATTGAGCTCGACAGGCTCATAGGTGCGCGGGATGCTGTTGCCTTCGTTCAGAAGCGAGTCTCCGCCGGCCGTGCGAAAGGAGAGATTGCCGCGCTCGAGATGGACGATCACCTCAAGCTGTGCCGTCTTCATGCTGGCCTCATTCGCATCTTGTGTGAAGGTAAACGGCGCGCCGGGGCAGGATTGCCGAGCATCGAGCATCCATGGGCGCGGCGCCGCGGGGGCTGAGGGTTCGGGCGTGGCAACGACGTGAAGCACCGAGTCAGTACACACGGTGACC
Organism: Acidobacteriaceae bacterium; assembly: GCA_003166055.1. The sequence goes on along the minus strand of PMWR01000472.1, from coordinate 2,561 downwards.
TCGAGAACTTCCCTGCCCGCGGTGGCGCGGAGACCGTGGCTTGTCTGCTCGACTTGGGCTGGCGGAGGACCAGGTGCCTTCTGTCCAGGCATCTGTGCCTTGGCCATTGGCGGGCTGACAGAGAAGAGAAACAGGATGGGCATAGCTGCCCAGGAACCACGACGCGTACGGAGAATTCCTGCATTCCAAAGCATGTTTAACCTCGACCTTCCGTTCGCCAGCATCTTACTGCACTGTTCGTGGCCGAAAGCCACCTGAAATCCCATCTGAGGCTGGACCGGGATCCGCTGCGCGGCTAACGGCAACCTGCAGTGAAGCAGAGGTTCTTGCTGAAGAACGGCAGCACATGGTTCTGGAAACGGTCGGCGACATCACTGGTGTGGGTGCCGGGATAGATTTCGAAGCTGTTCGCGACGCCGTAGTTATCGAGAATGGTGTGCAGCTTCCCGGCGTCGATGCGCAGGCCGTCCTGATCGCCTACATCCATAGAGATGGCGCGGTACTGCTTGAGATTTCCGATGTACTGATCGACAAAGGCCAGCGGTGAGTTCGCCGTGAATTTCGCCACGATCTGCGGCTGCGGAACGCCGTCCTTGGTTGGCAGGTCGAAGTAGAGCGGAGGATTCTTTGGATCGGGAGCCCACGCCGCTGCGGTTGCATATTGCGCGGAGGCGAAGCCGGGCGACTGTGCCGCCAGGTCTGCTGGGGACTTGGCCGCCGCAACCTTCTTCTCGCTGGCAATCGCCCGCTCCTTCATTTGATCGGCGGGGCCTGGTCCGCCGCCGGCCATCGAAGACATGCAGCAGGGACTCATGATGTAGAGAGCGCCGAAGACGTCAGGATGCTTCATGCCGATGCGCGATGCACCATAGCCGCCCATGGAGTGGCCGACGAGGCCACGACTCTGCCGATCGGAGATGGTGCGGTAGTGTGCATCCATATAGGCGACCACATCGTGATAAATGAACCTTTCGAAATCGCCGGTCGTGACGGAGCTTGAGTACATCGAGCCGTTGTAGATGGTTTTGGAATCGGGCAGGACGACGATCGTCTCCTGCGCCCCTTTCGCGAACGCACCTTCGATGGTCTGCGGGACGTGGATTTCATGCGACCACTGCTCGGCGCCGATAGAGTAGCCGTGCAGCGCGTAGACCACGGGGTAGCGGCGCTTCTTGTCTTTCCGGTAGCTGGGCGGCAGGAAGACGATCGCATCGCGATCGACAGCGTCGCCCTCGAGATTGCCCTCGAGCGATGTCCCGTGGATCTTGATGTGCTCCACCGTGACCGGCTTTGCGCCGGGGACGACGCCGGGAACGTTCGTCTGCACCTGCGCGGTGAGCCATGATCCGGGCGCGACGGCCAATGTGATTGCGCATGCAATGAACAGCTTCTTTGATTTCATCTGGACCCCCTCTCGAGAATACCTGGGCTACTGCACCGGGTAGGAATAGATGTTCACGCTACAGGGACGCACGGTAATGGTGTCAAGCAGTGGGCCGAGCGTCTGTTCTTCGACCTGAACTTCGGGTTTCTTATCGACCTGCACTGTCGCGTCAATGGAGTCGGGAGCCATGCGGTAAAGGTGTCCCGAACTCGCGAGCTTTGCTCCGTCGATGGTGAGTTTAATGCTCTGTTCGGAGCTGGATGGATTGAGCACGGCGATGGCGAGAGTCTTGCGATCCTCGCTGAACGCGGCGCTCACGTCGAGCGGGTACGTGTCGCTGCCGGGGTTCACCGCGGGCTGGTCGCCGCCAGCCGGGAACGTCGGCTTCGGCTGCGGTGAATCTCCTGTCACTTCGACCGGAATGGCGCCGAAGTGATCGCGGTACATCTTGAAGAGCATTCCAGGGGGGTGAGTGCGGCTTCGGTGCGGTTCTCGCTTATCATTGCGGTCGCGAACGTGAATGCGCCCATCTGGAATACATCGGAGTGGCGGAACATCTCCTGGAAGGCCCATGCGTAGGCAGGTACAACCTTGTAGGAGTCGCGATTGCCACCGAAGTAAGCCCACTTCGTCGATGGCGATGGGAACAGGCTTCGTGCGCAGTGCGGGGATGAGCTTCAGGTACTCCTGGTAGTGCTCGTATTTGGCGCGGACCTGAACCGCCGGCGCCCGTTCCCACTCAATGAGCGAAAGAGTAGGATCGACAGTCACTCTGCGTGACCTCCAAATGGCAGCATGTGAATCGGAAATGCTCGAGGGTCATGAGAGTCGAACTCGGGAATTCTGGCGGGAGCCACGGGGCTCGAGCTCGCGACTTCCTGCGTGACAGAAAGGCGTCATAACCGGCTGAACTATGCCCCCGCAGAACTGACTATCGATGACCTCCACGTAGTACGTCGCCGATCTACGACTTGCACGTCCTTCAGGGCCTCCGTGACAGGGCACCCTTGTATTTGCATTCGGCTGAGTGTCGAACAAAGATTGTGATGGTGGCTGCTGGGCTCATCGCGCATTGCTCCCCGGCATTCCGGTAACACAGAATTAGCAAATTTCCCAAGGGGATGTATCAATACTGTTGATAAAAAAGAAGTTAGATATGGTGGAGGCGGCGGGAGTC
>PMWR01000379.1 GCA_003166055.1 Acidobacteriaceae bacterium | reverse complement strand
ACGACCGTCATGTGGATCTTGACGCTGATGGCGGGGTAGGACGCGTTGTTGACTTCACCGATGAGGTCTTTGGCGAGGACGCGGTTGAAGCCGATCATCTCGTGGTCGACGGCGGTGACGGTCCACTTTACGCTGGGCACATCTTTGGGGATGCGGCCGTAGACATACTTCTCGTATCCCTCGACGATCTCGGGGCGGCGCTGGTCCCACCAGATTTGCGCAGTGGTGACGGGCTGGCCGTTGTNNTGGTCCATCATGTTCTGGTGATCCTGGTCAGCGGTGAAGGTGACCGGAGGGGGTGCGGTTGTGCTGGGGCTTTGGGCTAATGCGGCGGATGCGCAAACGAATGAAACGGCAAAAGACTTCAGGAACAAATGCACACTGACCTCCGGGAATGCCAAGTTATTTCGCCTGAAAAAGCGATTTACTCTGGGCGACCATGATAAACCTTATGCCATGAACTTTGCACTGAAGATCCGCGCGGTTGCGGTGATGTTCCTGGGTCTGGCTTGTGTTGGGGTGCGCGCCAATGCGCAGGCAAAGCCGGAAGTGTGGGTTGCGAGCTGGGGCGCTTCGCAACAGGTTCCGGAGCCGCAGAATGCGATGGCGGCGGACGATTTGCGCGATGCGACGGTGCGGCAGATTTTCCATCTGAGTGTGGGCGGGACGGCGCTGCGGGTTCATTTATCGAATGCGTTTGGGTCGGAGGCGTTGCACTTTACTTCGGTGCATGTTGCGCGGGCGGTTTCTGCCGGCTCTGCTGCTATCGATCCGGCAACGGACCGGGCATTGACATTTGCGGGGAGCAGCGATGTGATGGTGCCGCCGGGGGCGGAGTTTGTGTCGGATGCGGTCGATGGTCCGGTGGCCGCGCTTTCGGATATTGCGGTGACGTTTCATTTGGATGCGCCGCCATTGAGGCAGACGGGACATCCTGGGTCGAGGGCGACTTCATATTTCGTGCATGGGGATTTTGTGGCGGCGCGAGATCTGCCGGATGCAAAGCATGTGGACCACTGGTATCAGGTGTCGGGAATCGATGTGCTGGCTGCGGCTGGGGCAGCGTCGGTTGTGGCGCTGGGGGACTCGACCACGGACGGGCACGGTGCGACTACCAATGGAAACGATCGCTGGACGGATTTGATAGCGGCGCGGCTGCAGGCTTCGAAGCGTACGCGAGGCATTGGTGTTTCAAACCAGGGGATTGGCGGGAACCATCTGCTGACCGATGGATTGGGTCCGAATGCGTTGGCGCGCTTCGATCGGGATGTGCTGGCTCCGGCGGGCGTGCGGTGGGTGATTGTGTTTGAGGGCGTGAACGATCTGGGAGGGCTGGCGCGGACCGGTGAGGTGACACCGGCGGAGCATGCTGCGCGGGTGACGCATGTGCTGGCGGCGTATGAGCAGATGATTTTGCGTGCGCATGCGCATGGGTTGCGCGTGATCGGCGCGACGATTACGCCGTATGTGGGGTCGGACTATTATCATCCCGGTCCGCTGAGCGAGGAGGACCGGCAGGCGGTGAACGCCTGGATTCGCGCGGCGGGGCACTTTGACGCGGTGGTGGATTTCGATGGCGTGGTGCGCGATCCGGAGCATCCAGAACGGCTGCTGCCTGGGTTCGATTGCGGGGATCATTTGCATCCTTCACCGGCGGGATATAAGGCGATGGGCGAGGCGGTGGCGTTGAGTTTGTTTGGGCGATAGGCGAATGACCTGATTGAACTGCGTCGGGGGGGGGGCACGATTTGAGGTGTGAGGCGATGACCCTGCGTGCAGTAGAATCGCCTCATTCATGCGTAGGATTCTTCCAGCTTTACTCCTGTGCCTGGGGGGCGCGGCTTGGGGACAGGCCAGTATCGAAGCCTTTCCATCGGGGGCGGTCCTGCTGAGCGATGGCTGGCGCTATCAGCCCGGCGACAATCCCGCATGGGCGAGCCCGCAACTGGACGACAGCGGCTGGCAGCAGCTGAATCCGCAACCGCAGAGCGACATGTGCCCAACTTCGTGCTGGTACCGGTTGCGCGTCCAGCTTCCGGCGCATCCAGGTGCGCTGACGATTCTGCTGATCGCGCAGGGTGGTGTCACCGAAGCGTACATTGACGGGGCGCGCGCGGGGACAGAGCACTTTGAGCCGACGTGGACGGTGCGTGAGCAGGTGGAGGATCTGCTGGAGGTGCCGGCGGAGAAGGAATCGGTGGTGCTGGCCGTGCGCATTCATCCGCCGCGGGTTGCGTTTGACGCGAATGAGGCGGTGAACCTTTCCGCGTGGATTGGTTCGCCGGATGCGGTGAAGCGGGTGGCCGAACTGCACCGGTCGAAACGGCTGCTGCGGTTCGTGGGCTCGGGCGCGATCAACCTCGTGATTCTGCTGGCGGGGATCGGTAGCCTACTTCTGTTTTTTTCGCAAAGGGCATTTCGCGAATACCTGTGGCTGGGAATTTATCTGGTGGTGGTGGGAACCGGAGGCGGGTTGTCGACGGCCGCGATTTACGCGTTTGCGCCGGGGATCCTGAACGACCTTTACTCAGACCCCGCGATCTACCTGACGATCGTGGCGCAGATTGAGTTCACCTATGCCTTCATTCGCAAGCGGCCGAACCGAATGTGGCGGGTGTACGAGGCCGCGCTGCTTGTCTGCCCGCTTGTTGCGTTGCTTTGCGCGTTGGGAATCGTACACAACGGCGCGTATTTTCTTCTGGAGTCGGCGGTGACGCTGCCGGCCGCGTTGCTGCTACCGGTGGTGCTGCTCTACTGGCACCGGCGGGGCAACGCGGAGGCGCGCTGGCTGATTTTGCCCAGCGTGGGGCCGGCGATCGCTGTGATGCTGATGAATGCTTCGGAAATTGGCAGCGTCTTCAGCTGGAACCTGGAAGCGCTGGAGCGGCCGATCTTGCTGTGGCACGAGGTGCCGCTCTTCTACAACGACCTGGCGGACGGGATTTTTCTGCTGGCGATCGGGGTGGTGATGTACTTCCGGTTTACGCGGCTTAGCCGGGAGCAGGCGCGCGCGGCGGGAGAGCTGGAGGCTGCGCGGGAGATTCAGCGACAACTGGTTCCAGCTACGCTGCCGGAGTTGGCGGGTTGCCGGCTTGAGTCCGCATACATTCCTGCCTCTGAAGTGGGTGGGGATTTTTACCAGGTGCTGCCGCAGCCGAATGGTGCGTGGCTGTTTGTGGTGGGCGATGTGAGCGGCAAGGGATTGAAGGCGGCAATGACGGGCGCGCTGGCGATTGGCGCTATCCGCACGCTTGCGGCGGAGGATCTTCAACCGGGCGCGCTGATGACGCGCCTCAACCGGCAGGTGGTTGCGGCGCGGAGCGGGGGCTTCATTACTTGTCTGTGTGCGGTGCTCGCGTTAGATGGAACGCTCACCCTTGCCAATGCAGGTCACCTGGCTCCATACCGCAACGGCGAAGAAGTTGAACTGGAATTCGGGTTGCCGCTGGGACTTACAGATGTCCCAGAGTACGAGCAGACCACACTCGAGTTGCAGATCGGCGATCGAATCACTCTGATGACCGATGGCGTGGTCGAAGCGCAGTCGGAAAGTGGCGAGCTGTTCGGATTCGATCGCACCAAGGCGATCAGTCGTCAATCGGCAGAACAGATTGCGAATGCGGCGCAGGCGTTTGGGCAGGAAGACGATATAACGGTGCTGGCAATTACGTTTGCACGCGGCGAAGCTAACTCGATTTCTCGGTGAGTTCGGCCCAGCGGGCGTAGAGGGCGTCGTTTTCGTGCTGGGCGGCGTCGAGTTCCTTTAGTGCTTCCTGAAGTGCGACGGAGTTGGTGGCTACGTCGGGGTGTTCGACGCGGTCGCGGGCGGCGGCGAGACGGGCGTCGGACTCTTCTACGCGGTGTTCGATGGCGGCGAACTCGCGGGCTTCCAGATAGGAAAGCTTTTTCTTAGGCGAGTTAGCGTTGTTAGCGGAGTTAGCACCGGTTGGCTGCGGGGCGCCTGAGCCGTCGGAGCGGCGGCCGGATTTGTCCTGCTTCTGGCCGTCCTGCTCGATGTTGTCCTGTTCAATGAGCCAGTCTTCCCACTGGGCGTAGTCGGCGAACTGGCCGGTGTGTCCGCGGCCGTCGAGACCGAGGACCGTGGAGGCGACGCGGTTGAGCAGGTAGCGGTCGTGGGTGACGAGGACGAGCGCGCCGGGGAAGTCGAGGAGATTTTCTTCGAGGATTTCAAGGGTGGGGATGTCGAGGTCGTTGGTGGGCTCGTCGAGGAGGAGGACGTCGGCGGGTTCGAGCATGAGCTTGGCGATGAGGACGCGGGCTCTTTCACCGCCGGAAAGATTGCGGACGGGCTGGTTGAGTTGCTCGCTGGTGAAGAGGAAGCGCGCGGCCCAGCTGGCGACATGCGTTGTGCGGCCCTGGTAGATGACGGCGTCGGATTCAGGGGCGAGAGCGCGGCGGAGGGTGAGGCTGTCGTCGAGCTCGCGCATCTGGCTGAAGTAGACGAGGCGCAGGGATTCGGCGCGGCGGATGGAGCCGGCGGACGGCTCGATTTCTCCGCGAAGGAGGCGGAGGAGGGTGGTTTTGCCGCTGCCGTTGGGGCCGACGAGGCCGACTTTCATGCCGGCGGTGAGGATGAAGTTCAGGCCGGTGAAGAGGGGGCGCGTTTCCGGGGCTAAAGCCCGCGTTGTCTCTGTGGCTTCAATGCGGGGATTGAAACCCCCGCCTCCCTCCGTACGGACTGCGTCCGCGCCGCTTGCCTCCGCATGAACTGCTTCCTGCTCAGTCGGGCTAGCGGGGATGGTGCAGGATACGTTTTTGAATTCTACGAGGCGCTTGGTTTTGCGCTGGCTGGCTTCGAAGTCGATGCCGGCGGAGTTGACGGTGGTGCGGGCGTCCATGGCCTTGAGCTGGCCGATCATCTCGTTGGCGGAATCGATGCGGGCTTTGGACTTGGTGGTGCGGGCTTTGGGGCCGCGGCGGAGCCACTCGATCTCGGTGCGGACCTGGTTGCGGAGGCTTTCCTGCTGGCGGCTTTGCGATTCGAGATAGACTTGCTTTTCTTCGAGGAAGCGGCTGAAGGTTCCTTTGACGCGGAAGAGGCCGTCGGCGAAGACGCGGTTGAGCTCGACGATCTGGCTGGAGGTGGACTCAAGGAAGTAGCGATCGTGGCTGACGGTGACGGCGGCGAAGGAGGAGGCGCGGAGCAACTCTTCAAGCCACTCAATACCGGCCAGGTCGAGGTGGTTGGTGGGCTCGTCGAGGAGCATGACTTCAGGTTCGATGACCATGGCCTCGGTGAT
>PMWR01000114.1 GCA_003166055.1 Acidobacteriaceae bacterium | reverse complement strand
GTGTTGGTGTGGACCTCGACGCCGAGTTTGGTCAGCGCGGCTTCGGCTTTCGCTGAAAGATCGTCAGGATAGGCGGCGAGCACACGCGGCGAACCTTCGAGCAGAAGAACGCGGGCCTTGGAGGGGTCGATGTGGCGGAAGTCGTGGCGCATGTAGAGCTGGGCGATGTCGCTGATGGCGCCGGCCAGTTCGACTCCGGTGGGGCCGCCGCCGATGACGACGAAGTTGAGGGGCGGGTGCCAGCCATGCTCGACCATCTGGCGCTCGGCGAGCTCAAAGGCCAGCAGAACGCGGCGGCGAATCTCGGTTGCGTCCTCGATGGTCTTGAGGCCGGGAGCGAGCGGCGCCCACTCGGGGTGCGCGAAGTAAGAGTGCGTTGCGCCGGTGGCGAGGACCAGGTAGTCGTAAGGGACGCGCGCGCCGGAGCCGAGCGTGACCTGGCGTGCGGCCACGTCGATGGCGGTCACTTCATCCATGAGGACCTGGGTGTTCTGGTGCTTGCGCAGGATGGAGCGGATGGGCTGNNACCTGGTAGAGCAGCGGCTGAAAGGTGTAATGATTGCGCCGGTCGACGACCGTTACATCGACCGGGAGTTTGGCGAGGCCGATGGCTGCCTGCAGGCCGCCAAAGCCGCTGCCGACAATGACCACGCGGGGGCGGTGGGTGAGGGGATGGCCGTCTTCGTCTTACAGTGGTTCGGTGAGTTGGCTCATTGTGCACCTCTCTGCAAGTAGAGATGCGGAAACCAATCGATTAGAAGCAGAACGAGTTCAGGATGCGGTGCGTTTGCCGCGGGAGCCGAGCCAGTAGAGAACGAGGCCGACGAGAATGGAGACCGTGGTTCCCGCAACCAGGGTCAAGCCGAAGCCAAGCTTGCTGGAGGTGTCGCCGGGCGGGACGAAGGAGATGGCGATGCCAAGGAGGACGACGATGAAGCCCAGGCTGCCGCAGATCCAAACGCCGGGAATGCCGCCGGGGACNNTCGTTGATCTGGCTGCCGAGGAGGATGGCTGCGGAGATGAGCGCCTGGACGAGGATGGAGACCCAGGGCGTCTTCCAGCGGGGATGGATTTTGCCGAAGGCGGCGGGCAGATAGCGGTCGACGCCGACGACGAAGGGCACGCGGGAGATGCCGGCCACGGTTGAGCCGACGCCGCCGGCGTTGCCAAAAGTGACGAGGACTGCGGCGAGGATGCCGAGGAAGCCGACTTTGAGTGCGACCGAGCCGACGGTAATGGCGTTGAAGACGCCGCTTTGCGGGTCGATGCCGCCGGCGGGGACGAGTCCCAAAATGGCGAAGGTGCCGACGATGTACATGAGGGCAATGAGAGCGCCTGCGCCGAAAACGGCGCGGGGCAGCGTGCGGCGGGGGTCGCGAACCTCTTCACTCATGGCGGAGACGAGTTCGAGGCCGGTGAAGGCGAAGGCGATCTGCGACCAGAAATTGACGGTGTCCCAGTTCCATGTGGGCATCATGTTGGCCGCGGTGAAGTGCGTGGCCGAGCCGTGGCGAAAGCAGACCACGGCGGCAATGCCGACCAGGATAACAAGAGGGACATAGGTGCCGACGCCCCCTGCATTTTGCAGCCATTTGCCGATGTTGAGTCCGACGATGTTGAGGACCACGGCGACGACGAGCAGCGAGAGCGAAACCGTGAGCAGGAAGGTTCGATCCTGCGCAAGGGCCGCGCCGCTGCCTCCCATGACGTAGGCGGCCATGGATGCGCTGGCCAGCAGCAGGCCGGGAAAATAGAAGAAGGTGTAGATCCAGTAGGTCCATCCGGCGACGAATCCGTGAAAGGGGCCGAAGGCCTCGCGCGACCATGCGTAGAGGCCGCCCTCCTCGGGGAATCGCGAGGAAAGCTCGTTGATGACCAGCGCTCCGGGGACGAANNACGGTGGCGATGTTGAACAGCAGCACGTCCCAGAAGCCCATGGATTTGCGAAGCTGTGATTTGGGGTTGAGCGGCGTGGGTGGGGCGATGGTCATGAAGTTCCCTGCGGTGGGGGAAGAACTTTGTGGATTGGGAAATGATAACGGACGCGAGCGGCCGGGTTCTTGAGGACGAACGATCGCTACGGATGCTGTTCGATCGCGACGTTCAGAGTGGAGGTGTTGCCGGAGGCGGCGAGTCCGATGAGATTGGTGGCGACTCCGGGGAGCGATGCGGGGGTGAAGGTGACGGCGCCGTCGATCGCGGAGGTGGCCGAGGCGGTTTGGAGGGCGAGCAGAGGAGATGGGGGACAGACGCCGTGATCGGCGCAGGGCGGCGCCCACGCGTAGAGCGCCTGGTAAAGGCTGACCGACCCGCCGGCCATGGGGTTGCCGTCTAAATCGAGCAGGCGGAGGGTGATCTGGGCGGGCGTGGATTGGACGGAGAGGCTCTGGGCTGTGCCGGAGACGGCCTGGAGGGTTGCGTACTCCGGGCGTGCGCCAAAGGCGGTAAAGACGACGCACTGGCTGGTGCCGTTGAGGCAGGCGTTCATGGTGGCTGTCTGGCCCTCGGCGAGCGGGCCAACGGTGAGCGCGTTGGTGGCGATGCCGCTCGAGTTGGTCAGGGCGGCGGCGTTGCCTGCGGGGAGAATGCCGGACAAGGCGGTGGTCTGCCATAAGACATTTTGTGCGCTGAGCGGGATGCCGTTGGAGAGGACCAGTGCCTGAACGGTCCAGGTGAAGATAGCGCCGGCGGCCAGGGAAAGCTGCGGGGTGAGCGCGGTGAGCACAGGCGGCGTTCCGCCGGAAAACTGCGCCCGCAGGCTGGAGCCGTTGGTGAGCGAGGCCGACACGATGGACCAGGTTCCGTTGATTGCCGTGACGTTCAAGGTGGCGCGACCGTCGCCGCTGGTTGTGACTGTGCAGACGCTGAGGCCGCAGGCGAGGGTCGCGGTTCCGCTGGTGACGCTGTAGGTGACGGTAACGCCGCCGGCTGGGGTGAGATCGGGGCCGAGCGCGGTGACGGTGAAGGGAATGGGCACGCCGATGGGCACGGTGTTGGCGGGCGCGGTGAGCAGCGTGAGTGCGTCGCCTGCGCCTGAATCGTAACTGACGCCGCCGGG
>PMWR01000490.1 GCA_003166055.1 Acidobacteriaceae bacterium | reverse complement strand
GGGCTGGCGCTGTTTTTGCCGGGGCTGCTTTTTCTGCTGCCGGCGGGGCATGTGGCGGACCGCTTCGACCGTCGGGAGATCATCCTGGTGTGCTACGGGCTGCAGATGATTGCGACTACGGCTCTGCTGCTGCTGACGCGGATGAGCCTGCATGGCGTGTTTCCGATTTACGCGGTGCTGTTTTTCATTGGGACGGCGCGGGCGTTTTCAGGGCCTGCGAGCTCGGCTCTGATTCCCAGCCTGGTTACGGAAATGCATTTTGTGAACGCGGTGACGTGGGGCGGGGCCATCTTCCAGTTGAGCAACATTGCCGGGCCGGCGCTGGGAGGGCTGCTTTTTACTCTGCCTCTGACCGGGATGGCGGGGTTGAGCGGGTTGCAGGGCGCGGGGATTGTGTATGTCTTCAACCTGGCGACGCAGGTGTGGTTTCTGGTGTTGATCGGGAGCCTGCACGTGCGTCCGGGGAGGATGGAGCATAAGGCGGCATCCATGAAAGTGGTGATGGCGGGGTTCCACTACATGCTGCGGTCGCAACTGCTGCTGGGGGCGAGTTCTCTGGACCTGTTTGTGGTGTTGCTGGGCGGAGCGACGGCGCTGATGCCGATTTTTGCGCACGACATTCTGCACCAGGGACCGCGCGGGCTGGGCGTGTTGCGCGCGGCTCCGGCGGTTGGCGCGCTCAGCATGAGCCTGCTGATGGCGCGCTTCCCTTTGCACCGGCGGGCGGGCATACGACTGTTTGTATGCGTGGCCATTTTTGGAGCGGCGACGGTGGTGTTTGGAATGAGCAGGAACTTGTGGCTCTCAGTAGCGGCTTTGGCGCTGGCCGGTGGAGCGGACATGATCAGCGTGATCATCCGGGGGTCGCTGCTGCAGCTGGGAACGCCGCCGGAGATGCGGGGACGGGTGAGCGCCGTCAATTCGCTGTTTATTGGCGCGTCGAATGAGTTAGGGGAGTTTGAAAGCGGCCTGACGGCGCAGTGGTGGGGCGCGGTGCGGGCTACGGTTGTGGGCGGAGTTGGGGCGCTGGCCGTGGCTGGGATTTGGACTGCGCTGTTTCCGGGGTTGAGGCAAGCGGATGAGCTCACGAGTGAGGCGCTGCGGCCACCTGCGGTGGGGCAGACGCTCGCTAAGCGCTCGCACTAGCTTCTCCGCTTCCCACCCATTCCGCACAAAGAAGCGGAATGGCTGGGGTACCCAACGAACTGTAACCCGTCACCCGAAGGTGGTTTCGCCTGCGGGGGTCGCGGCGGATTGAAAGTTGATGACGTGATAGACGGCGGGCTCGGAGCCGACGTTCTTGAGGCCGTGAAGCTGGTTGGAGCCGTTGAAAATGACGGAGCCAACGCCGACGCGCTTCCACTCGCCGTTGGACAGGGTTTCTACAGTTCCTTGCTGGATGATGATCATCTCTTCGTTGGGATGCCGGTGGGGCTGGTGCGGCATTTGCCCGGGATTCAGCGTGGTCACATGGACTTCGAGATTTTTGAGCGTGGCGGTGGGCGATGAGAAAAACGACCGTACAGTGCCGTAGGCGGTTGGCTTGGCGGGGATGGAGTTCCAGTCGAAAACGCTGGAGCCCATGATTGGGGATGGGGCTGGAGCTGCGACAGCCCCGGTGGTGGAGGCGAAGGCTTCGGTTGAGGCTGCGACGGCGGTGAGGGCTGCGATCAGATCTCTGCGGGTCATCATTTGTTCTCTCCTGCGCATCGAATCAGTTTGGGATGGGGCCGGACTGAGCACAGAACCGGCTTGAGCATCGCTGATACTTATAGTAGCCACCTGCGGTGGGGCAGACGCTCGCTAATCGCTCGCACGGGCTTACTGCTTCCCACCCAGCTCTCGTGCCAGTAAATGAAAGAGCGCAGCCGATGTTCGATGAGTTTCTTTAAGGAGAATGCATGAAGACCTGGAAGGTTGTTGTCGCCTGTACGCTGGTTACGCTGGCCGTGGGCGGGATTTATCTGTTTGTGGTATTCAAGCATCGGCAGGATCCGGGCGTCATTGGGCAGAAGCAGCCTGAGCAGGTCATGAGCAAGGACGACCTGGTGGTGCTTCGCGAGATTTTCCCGGCTCACTACGAGGACCTGGCGCGGCTGGAAGGGACCACGGTATGGATGAGGAACGGGTACGTCATGCCCTACTACCCATATGTTGGCGACCGCGTGGTGTTTGCGAAGCAGGTTGGGGTGATTCCGGCGGCTCAGCGGCTGGAGATTAAGAAGATCGTCAAGGTTGCCGTGCCGGCGAATCTGGATGACACGATCGCGCACGGATCGCGACAGGCGTTCGTGGTGTTTCAGTTGCCGGGTGCGAAGGACCAGTACGCGACGCCGGTGGGGGCGATGCAGGGAGATCAGGAGATGTACTTTGCCGATCTGCTGTACTACTACGACGACCCGCACACAATTTATGACCATTGGCCGAAAGATGTTTGGGCGGCGATTGACGCGCACCAGGTCAAGCCGGGGATGAGCGAACTGGAGACGCAGATGTCGGTGGGCAGCAAGATGCACCCGGATGGGGAAACCGTGGGCGACCGGACGGTAACGTATGACCAGGATGGGAAGGAATGGACGGTGACGTTCTTGAAGAACCGGGCGACGACGATTGCGACGAAGGCAGCGGGGCAGTGAGTGGTGGNNGTGAAGAAGTGAATTAGTGAATTAGTGAGAAGGTGCCCCTAAAAAAGGAATCGGGTGACCGCCATGCGAGTGCCGCGGTCACCCGAAATCCACATTGAAGTGGACCAGCTCAGGAGATGTATTGAGAGTATCGGCGGGCAGGCGGGTTGTCTTGAGCCATTGGAGTGAGGATTGAATCCATCAATGGATGGAGACTGGAGTCAGCCTTTGTGCGGTAGTCTGGTTGCGATCCTCCAGTGGCTCAAAATCATGCCAATTCGCGCGAGCGGGCGTTCCGTCGGGAGCTTGGGCACTTGTTTGGCATTGGCACACGGGTAGTGCGGAGACAGTTTTTCCGACCCAAAACCACAAGAATTTTGATTCGAATCCAGTGCATCCTGCTCGGCACAGGCGTGGTGGCGTGCGCCTTGACTGCCGCTGCGCTGGAGCCCGCAACACCGCTTGCCAACTATGGGCGGCAGGCGTGGGGGATGGAGAATGGGCTGCCGCAAAACACCGTGCAGGCGCTGGCGCAGACGAAAGATGGGTTTGTCTGGCTGGGGACAGAGGTTGGACTGGTGCGGTTTGACGGGAACGGGTTTCAGGTGTTCGACAAGAACACGAAGGCCGGAGAAGGTGGACCAACGCTGCCGGGAAACGATGTGCGGTGTCTGCTGGCCGCGAAAGATGGGGCGCTTTGGATTGGAACCAGCGAGGGGCTGGCGCGGTGGAAGGATGGGAGCGTTACGGCGTTCACCACGAAGGATGGACTGCCGGGCAATAACGTGCAGGCGCTGGCAGAGGCGAGCGATGGCGCTGTCTGGGCTTATACGGATGCGGGGTTGGCGCGGCAGACCGACGGCAAGTTCAAAGTCAAGAGTTTCTGGATTCCCAAGTCGCGGGTTACAGTCGCATCGAAAGGCGGACAAAGCGGCGCATGGTTGGACCCTGGACTGAATATAAAGAACGACTGGAATCAGCCCGCCCCTGTTGCTGGGTTGCCGGTCGATGCATTCGACTTCTTTGCCGAGTTGAAGAACGGGGAGACTGCGGCAGGAAGCAACGGCGCAGTTTTCATGATGGTTCGCACATCCGCGAATGACACAAAGCTTTCGGTTGGCCGCGAATTGCCCGGCAGCAGAATTCAGGCGCTTTTTGCGGATCGCGAGGGCGCGCTTTGGATCGGCACCAACGGTGGGCTGGCGCGGTGGGTGAATGGCAAAGTAGAACGGCTGCCGGTGACTGATCCGCTGGCTACGGCCTCTGTGTTGGCGCTGATGGAAGATCGCGAGGGCGATCTGTGGGTGGGAACCGAGACGGGCGGACTGCACATTCTCCGCGATCAGCGATTCAGGACGCTCGACACGCGCGATGGGCTTTCTTCCGACGATACTACCGCCGTGGTGGAGGATGGGGAGGGCACGCTGTGGGTGGGAACCACCGGGGGCGGGCTGAATGCCATTCATTTTGATAGGGCGGCGGCGGAAACCCACCCTGGCGACAAAAACAAAGACATCGCGAACGTGGGGCACCCGGCGGTTAAGAACTACACAGTAAAGGACGGCCTGGTGAGCGACGTGATTCTGTCGCTGGCGGCGGGGGCGAACGGCGACTTGTGGGTTGGCACGCCGGATGGCCTGAACCGGATTCACGGGGGCCGGATTGATGCCTATACCTCGGCGGACGGACTGCCTGATGACTTTATCCGCTCGATCTTGGTGGATGCCGATGGGTCGCTTTGGATTGGGACGCGGCGCGGGCTGACGCACTGGATCGGCGGCAAGCCGGGCGTGGGGATGACGACCTATACGCACGCCAGTGGGCTGGGCAGCGACCTGGTGGGCGCAATGGCGCGTGACGCGCACGGCGACTTGTGGGTGGCAACCTTTGCCGGATTGTCGCGGCTACATGGGGACACGATTACCAACTACACGACGGCAAACGGGCTCTCAAGTAACGTTGTCACGGCGCTTCTGGTCCGCAGCGATGGGACACTGCTGATTGGCACGCAGGATCACGGGTGGAACGTCTGGGATGGGAAGACATTTACCGCGGCGACGCAGAATGGACTGGCGCAGACGACCATTCACGCCATTCTGGACGATGGCCGCAGCCACCTTTGGTTTGCGACGGGCAATGGGATTGCGCGTTGCGACTGCACGATGAATGGAGATCGCACCATGAAAAGCGGCTGCGCGCGCTGGATGGAATTTGGCGCGGCGGACGGGCTGAGGAGCCGCGAGACGGCGACGAACAGCCATCCTTCCGCGTGGCGTGCGCATGACGGGCACTTGTGGTTCGCAACGCCGAAGGGGCTGGTGGAGGTGGACCCGGCGCATTTCCCGGTGAACACGAATCCGCCGCCGGTGGCGCTGGAGCGGTTTACGGTGGACGACGCGGCACTCAATGCAACGGGGCCTTTGGTTGTAGTTCAAGCGGGGCATGTGCATTTTGAGTTCGACTACGCGGGGTTGAGCTTTGTGGCGCCGCAGAAAGTGCGCTACCGCTATATGCTGGAGGGCTTCGACAAGGGATGGACCGAGGCCGGGACGCGACGCAGCGCCTACTACACCAACATTCCGCCGGGTCGCTACACGTTTCGCGTGCAGGCGGCGAACAACGACGGCCTCTGGAACACGAAGAGCGCGAGCCTGACCTTTGTGCTGCGGCCGCATTTCTATCAGACGCTTTGGTTTTATGCGCTGCTGGTGGTGGCCGCGGTGGGGATGTTTGTGCTTCTTGAGAGGCGGCGGCAACTGCGGGCGGAGCGGGAGTTCAACGCGGTGCTGGGAGAACGGAATCGCATTGCGCGCGAGATTCACGACACACTGGCGCAGGGGTATGTGGGGATCAGCGTGCAGCTCGAAGTGCTGGCGGAGTTGTTGCGACTGAACAAGGCGGATGCCGCGGCGAANNGGCGAGACCACGCTGCCGGTGCGGCTGCGGCGGATAGTTGAGCAGGCCGGCGGGGATGGGCTGGAGGCGCGGTTCAGCATCTTCGGCGCGTATCGCGCGCTGCCGCCGGGAACGGAGCGAGAGATTCTGCGCGTGGCGCAGGAGGCCATCCATAATGTGAAAAAGCACGCGGGGGCGAAGGAACTGACGGTTCAACTGGAGTACGGACCGGCGGCGATTGCGCTGGAGGTGCGGGACGATGGGCGCGGGTTTGAAGTGAACAAAGAACTCGGTGCCATGGTGGAACGCGATGTGCCGGGACACTATGGACTGACCGGGATGCGCGAACGCGCGGCGGCGATTGGCGGAACGTTGGAGATGACGAGTGAGGTGGGAGCGGGAACGACGGTGAGGCTGGAAGCGCCTGCCGCGCGAGAAACGCAGGGCGATTGAGCCACCTGCGGTGGGGCAGACGCTCGCTATTCGCTCGCAAGGGCCTGGCCACTTCCCACCCTTGCGACAAAAAGAATCGCAAGGGTTGGGCACCCACTTTATGCGGTTTCCTAACGGGTTTGATTGAGACGGGAGTGCGATGACAACGAAGGAACCGATAAGAGTGCTGGTTGTGGAGGATCACCACGTGGTGCGGCAGGGGCTGGTGGCGCTGCTGAACGTGGCGGATGGCCTGGAGGTTGTGGGCGAAGCGGCGGACGGCGTGGAGGCGATCACGCAGTTTCGCAAGCACCAGCCGGACATTACGCTGATGGATCTGCGGCTGCCGCGCATGGGCGGGGTGGACGTGATTCAGCGGCTGCGCATGGAGACGCCGGGGGCGCGGTTCATTGTGCTCACGACGTATGACGGCGATGAGGACATCTATCGCTCACTGCAGGCAGGGGCGCGCGCTTACCTGCTGAAAGGCATGACGAGCGAGGAACTGATTGCGACCATTCGCGCGGTGCATGCGGGGAAATCGCATATTCCTCCGGCTATCGCGGAGAAGCTGGCCGAGCGCATGGGCACCGAAGAGCTGACTCCGCGCGAGTTCGACGTGCTGGAACAGATTGTGCACGGGCTAAGCAACAAGGAGATTGCGACCGAGCTTGAGATCAGCGAGGCAACGGTGAAGACGCACATCAACAGCCTGCTGGGCAAGCTGGGCGTGACGGATAGGACGCAGGCGGCGACGGCGGCGATTCAGCGCGGGATTGTTCCGCTGGAATCCTTAAGGAAGCCGAGACATGACTAAGACCTGGATGAAGTGCGCGTTGGTCTGCGGAGTATTGCTGGCGCTGATAGTTCCGGTGGCGCGGGCGCAGAAGACGGCGTGGCGGCAGGCCACGGATGCGGAGCTGGCTTCGGTGCTGCCGGCGCGCGCTCCAGTGGAGAAGGAACATATTGAGACGGAGATGCGGACTGCGTCGGGAATCGTGAATGGACGCGGACATTTTATTGCGGGCGTGGTGCTGCTGACGGCGGGCTACTCGGCGGACGGCAAGTACTCGCATTACCTGCTGGTGCAGGCGCCGGTGCGGATCGGCGGCATTGCGCTGAAGCCGGGGGAGTATGTGTTTGGATGGACGCGGGCGCAGGACAACGAGGCGCTCAGCGTGCATTTTCATGTGGCGACGACCGGCGAGCTGGTGGGAACCACCGTGGCGCATCTGATCTCCGGGGCGAAAGGCGTGACCAGCTTGAGGATCTGGCCGCCGAAGGAGAAAGCTGTGATCCAGATTGGGCGGTTTGGGATGCCTTACGAATTAGGAGAGGAATAGAGCGGGGTTAGCGGGGTTGGCGGAGTGAGCGGGGTTAACCCAGCCCGACTCCCAGGTCTCAAAAGCTAGACCTGGGGCACCCGGCGGGTTTTCTAATCCCTAATCCCTATTCCCTCGTCCCTACTTCTGCGCTGATAGCAGCGGCCTCTGCGCTTGCAGGTTGACCTGTGCGTTGAGGTAGTTGGCGAGGTCGTCTACGTCCTGCTTGGTGCCGACCATGGGGGGCATGAAGCGGTGATAGGGCGAGTCGGCTTTATCTTCATGGAGCATGACGATGAAGTTGCCGATGTTGGCGCGATCGCGGCCGGCGAGGAGCGTGTTGAGGGAGCGGTAGCCGGAGAGGGTGTGGCAGGAGCCGCATTCGCCGCGGAAGATGGCTTCGCCGCGCGAGTAGTTGCTGGGTTCGCCGGGCAGCGTGCCTGGCTGGGACTGGGGCTGGTTTTGATTCCAGACCCACTCGGAGTGGACGAGGTAGCCTTCCTGATTGATGCGGGCGACGTAGGGAACGCGGACGCCGTTCGAATACATCCAGCGGCCGATGACGTAGGGCTTGCGCAGCATTTCACGCGAGTACTCGCCGGCGCCGGTGGCCATGAGCGCGAGCAGCAGTACGGCCATGGCGTGAGACAGATTGAATTCGACCGGGTTGCGGTAGGCCAGGTAGTAAGCGACGCCGACGATGGTTGCCGAAGTGACGATGATGACCAGGGCCATGCGCGTGACTACGGAGAAGGTTCCAGCATTGATGGTGTCAATGCCCAGCGTAAGCAGCGCCTGCTGCGATGCGGGAACCATCATGTAGTACCAGATCATGAGGAAGGGCATGGCGACGAAGGACGGGACGAGCCACTTTACGCTCCACTTGACGAGGGAGGTCTTGAGGGCGGGCTGCTTGTCGCCGTCAATGCGGCTGGCGGTGATGAGCGCCCAGATGCCGGCCAGCGACGCGCAGACGCAGCTGCGCAGGAAGAGGCTGGGCCAGTAGGTGGGATTGAAGAAGGCGTACCAGAATTTGCTGGCTTCGTTGCCGGTGCCGGCGACGGCGAGCCATGTGTCGCCGGGGGTGAGCATGAAGGTGAGGATGCCGTTGATGATGACGAGCGTGGCGATCGATGCTCCAGCGTAGACCCAGCCCACTTTGAGGTGCAGCTTTTCGTCGACGCGGTTCCAGGTGTAGTAATAGACCGCGACGGTCGAGAGTTCAACCATGAAGAAGACCCACTCCATGG